>DUAG01000024.1 GCA_012960925.1 Candidatus Manganitrophaceae bacterium | reverse complement strand
ATTACACCCTATCAAAAATTGACGCTGGCAACACAGGCTCTACTTCTGTGAACCATTATTAATGGGGGGATTACCGTTGGTCTTGAAAAAAAGAGCCGCCTCATCAAGACAGGGCGACTTATCTTCTTGTCGACGCTCGGAGCGACGCTTGGAACCGCACCGCTGACGCTCTACTATTTCCATCAACTCAGTTGTGTTGGATTCCTGGCAAACCTCGTCATTGTCCCCTTTGCCGGGTGGATCATGGTGCCCTTTGGCCTGATCTCGTCCCTGTTCTCACTCTTTCTTGAGCAGGGATTTCCCTTCCCCTCTCTCCATCAATGGATTGGATCATTCTATTATCAGGGCGCGGCGTTCTTCTCAAGTTTCCCTGGAGCCGGCCTTCATTTTGCCTCTCCGCCCCTCTTTTCTCTCGTTCTTTTTTATGGTTTTCTTTTTACCTTCCTGGTCAGGGGCGCCCCATGGCGGCGGTTGCTGTGCCTGGTGGCCGGCTTTTTTCTCTTCTTCCTGGGATGGGGAGGGATGCGTCTCGCTCCGGAAAAACTTCGTGTAACCTTTCTCGATGTCGGTCAGGGAGATGCGACACTTATTGAGTTTCCTAAAGGGCTTACCATGCTGATTGACGGGGGTCCCCGCCGTACAGGTCGTTCGGCCATTGCCCCCTATCTTTGGGAGCGTGGAATCCGAACGATAGATTTCCTTGTCGGTACGCACCCTCAGATAGATCATATGGGCGGTTTCCCCTATCTTCTGAGGAAGTTTAAGATCGGCGAGGTCTGGACAGACGGTATTGCAAGGGAGAGTTCTTTCTTCAGGGAAATTACAGCGTTGGTGAAAGAAAAGAGGATCACCGTTCGAGCGATCTCCGAGGATCATCCCCCGATGGAGATTGACGGTTGCCGTATTGTTTTCCTGAATCCCTCTTCAGAGAAGACTTTTAGAAAAGGAGATAACCTGAACGATTATTCCATAGTCTTCCGTCTTGCCTGTCCTGGGTTCGGCCGTGAAGGGGTCTCCTTCCTGCTGACCGGAGATATTGAACGGGAGGTGGAGCGAGACCTTGTCGAAGGCGGCCTTGAACTAAGGAGTACATTTCTGAAAGTCCCGCATCATGGAAGCCGAAGTTCCTCCACGCCTTCGTTTGTTTCGGCGGTACGACCCCGAGTGGCGGTGATCTCGGTCGGAAGCCGAAACCGCTACGGGCACCCTCATCCGAAAATTGTTTCTGAATATGGGAATCGGGATATTCAGGTCTACAGGACCGATGAGGACGGGGCGCTCATTGTTGAGGTGAAGCGAGCATCTGCGGGAGGATCTCAGGGCGTGAAGATTCAATCGTATCGTGCGCTCACGATCGAGAAGATCTCCTGGGGCGATAATCCAGGCCGACAGGAATGGCGTAATCTTCGCAAGGTATTTATTCCCTCCTTCCTGGACTGAACACGCATAGCGATCGGAATCCCAGTCCTTCCCGGGCGGGATTCCTCAGTCATTTAGTCCAAGCTGGGTGTTTGTTTTTTTCACAGTGTGTGGATATTTTCCACGGCTGTTAAATAGACCTCCTACTAACTGACTGAAAATACAAGTAAATAAAAAGGGGATCGTCGGGAAACAAGGCATTGTATTTGCTCATTCACTTGATCATGAAGAGGTTGTTCCGCCAGGAGGGTTGATGATGCTTAGCGTGGTCTCGAAGAGGATGGGTCTTCTGCTTTATCTGGTCATCATTATGGCTTTTTGGAGCAGCGTTGCTGAGGCAGCCGATTTTTCGCGCAATCCTGAGGGTCGTGGAGAGGTTCCTCTCCTTTATAACCGCTTGGGTCAAAATATTGATATGGAGGCAGGGCATTATGCAGGCTATATCGATTATCTGGAGAATCTCAAACTCCGGGATTTTTGGAAAGAGCTGGACCGGCTGAACCTGAATCGCGAGGAAATTATCCAAATGATCATTCTCCTGGAGAGAAGAATGGATAGTCGAATCTCTGGAGGGTCTTATCCCGTGCCCAGTAGTATTGCCCTTATGACCGGACCGAGTCAGCTCTCCCTCTTTTTTTCCAATTGGAGGCCTTTTTACTTCCTTCTGTCCGGGGGTTTTTTAATGATCATCTCCTCTCTCCTTTTTTTCTCATATTGTTCCGCCTGCAGGTTGTATTGTCCCGTCTGCCGGCAGGAAGTCATCTCCTTTCTGCATGATGAGGAGCGACACCACGAGGAGGATGTACAGAGGAGAGCTGCATAGATGGGTGGTTGATCCTTTTTGTCGATTTGACTCAGACAATCTACGAGACTTGCCGCTGATCTTGTTCGTTTTCTGTGCTAATCGCCTCAAATAACCTAAAAACTTGTCTCTGTTTTCCATTCACCTCGTGACAACCCTATTTCTCCGACAGACCCCAAGATCCGATCTCGTATCTTGGGGCGCATTGCCTTGTAGACAGGGATCGTTCCGTGTAGAATCAACTCATTCCAATCCTATTTTTATTGAAAACTCCGGGAAAGACCGATATCCTGCGAGGGCTTATGTGTATTGCCATTGACCTTACAGCAGTGTGAAGGGAGTACTTGTTGGGGGAAGAGATTGGAAAGGTTTCTCTGGTTGGCGCGGGGCCGGGTGATCCGAAGTTGATCACCCTTCGCGGGAAGGAGTTGTTGGCGGAGGCCGATACGGTCATTTACGATTATCTGGCCAATCCCAAGCTACTCGATTTCCTGAAGGAGGGGGCAGAGAAGATCTATGTTGGAAAAAAGGGGGGCTCGCGAAGCATCTCTCATCAGGAGAAGATCAATAGCCTGATGATTGAAGCGGCTCAGGCCGGAAGGCAGGTTGTTCGCCTCAAAGGGGGAGATCCCTTTATCTTCGGAAGAGGAGGTGAAGAGGCAGAGGCGCTGGTGAGCGCCGGAATTCCTTTTGAGATTGTTCCAGGAGTGAGTTCCGCAATCGCTGTACCGGCCTATGCTGGTATTTCGCTGACCCATCGGGAGGTGGCCTCCAGCGTCGCTTTTATCACCGGGCATGAAGACCCGCACAAAGGGGGAAGCGCCCTCAACTGGGCGGCATTGGCCACAAGTCCGGATACCCTGGTGGTCTTAATGGGGATGGGAAACCTTCCTGCGATCATCGCGAAACTGGTCGATCATGGAAGGCCCCCTGATACCCCGATTGCCCTGATCCAATGGGGGAGCACCCCTTCCCAGAGGACCGTGGTAGGGACGCTTGAGACGATCGTCGCCAGGATGGCTGAAGAAGGTTTGAAACCGCCTGTGGTGATGGTCATCGGGAAAGTCGTCGCCCTCCGTGCCCACCTGAATTGGTATGAATCCCGTCCCCTTTTTGGAAAGCGCGTTCTGATTACACGCGCGAAAGACCAGGCCATTGAATTTAATGACCTTCTCACTGCCTGCGGGGCAGAGGTGGTCCCCTTCCCGACCCTCCAAATCGTCCCGCCACCGCGTTGGACGGAACTCGACGCCGCGATTCGTGAACTGGAGACCTATGATACGATCATCTTTACCTCTGTCAACGGTGTCCGCGCCTTCAGGAAGCGGCTTTATGATCTTGGTGAAGATCTTCGGTTATTGAAGGGGATTACGCTGTGTGCGATTGGTCCCCGGACGGCTCAGGAGATTGAGGCCTGGGGGTTGCGGGTTGACCTGGTCCCTGCGGAGTTTAAGGCGGAAGGGGTTCTTGATGTACTGGAGAAGGCCGGCATACGGAGTCGGCGCTTCTTGATCCCGCGGGCCGCGGAGGCGCGGGAGATCCTTCCGGATGAAATAAAAAAGCGAGGAGGAGAGGTCTGCGTCGCCCCGGCATATCAGGCCTTTCGGCCAGCGTATGACGTGAAACAGATCGAATCGCTGATGACGAAAAAAAGGATTGATGTGGTGACCTTTGCCAGTTCCTCCACCCTGAGAAATTTCATGGAGATCATTGGAGAAGAAAAGGTGCGGACATGGATGAAAGCGCGTGTGATCGCTTGTATCGGACCGATCACAGCCGGAACGGCACGAGAATTCGGGCTCAGGGTGGATATCATTCCAAAAAAGTATACCTTCCCGGATCTGGCGGCGTCCATGGTGGACTATTACAGGAAAAAAGAGTAGACTGACCCTCTTTTTTAAGAAAAAATATTATGAGGAAAATGTTGTGGCATTTCCGATTCATCGTCCCAGGAGACTGAGACAAAACAGGGCGATCCGCCGTCTTGTTCGCGAGACCTCCCTCTCTGCTGATCATCTGATCCTACCCCTTTTCGTGATGCATGGAAAGGATGGAAAGACCGAAATTCAATCCATGCCGGGGCAGTACCGCCTCACGATTTCTGCGCTCTTACAAGAGACGGCAGAGGCCCATCGGCTTGGGATTCCAGGGGTGATGCTTTTCGGGATTCCCAAGGTCAAGGACGAAATCGGTTCGGAAGGCATCGCGCCAGATGGTATCGTTCAGCGGGCTGTCCGCGCGATTAAAGACCAGACTCCGGACCTTCTGGTGATGACCGATGTCTGCATCGATGAATATACCTCCCATGGACATTGCGGATTGGTTAAAGATGGAAAAATCCTGAATGATGAGACCTTGGAAGTCCTGACGGAAATGGCGATCACCCATGTCGAGGCGGGTGCCGACCTGGTTGCTCCTTCAGACATGATGGACGGACGTGTCGGGGCCATTCGAAGCGGGCTGGACGAAAACGGATATGAAGGGGTCTCGATCCTCGCTTATGCCGCAAAATACTCCTCCTGTTTTTATGCCCCTTTTCGGGATGCGGCCGATTCGTCGCCACAATTCGGAGACCGCAAGACCTACCAGATGGATGTGGCAAATCGCCGTGAGGCGCTCAATGAAGTCGCTCTGGATATTGAAGAGGGCGCCGATATCGTCATGGTCAAACCGGCCCTCCCCTTTTTGGATATCATCCGCGATGTGAAGGAAGCATTTAATGTTCCTCTTGCCGCCTACCAGGTCAGCGGAGAGTATGCGATGATCAAGGCGGCAGCCGCGAAGGGCTGGCTTGATGAGACCCGGGCCATGTCCGAATCACTACTCTCCATCAGACGGGCCGGCGCGGATATGATCCTGACGTATTTTGCAAAAGAATTTGCGCGCATGGGACTTGAAGGACCGGCAGGATGAAACTGTGGATTGGCACAGCCAATATCAAGCCGGTGAAGGCCTATCCGGTTGTGGCGATCGGAAATTTCGATGGCCTCCATCGCGGTCACCAGGCCATTCTCTCGCAGACCCTCCAGCGGGCCAGAAAAAATAATGGAACTGCCGTTGTCCTCACCTTTGAGCCTCACCCTTTCAAGGCCTTACATCCCGAACGCGATTTTAAGCTACTGAATACCTTTCAGATTAAAGTCCGCTTGATAGAATCCACCGGGATTGATGTGTGCTTCACGGCCGAGTTCAACAAGGCCTTCTCCGGGCAGACCCCTTATGAGTTCGCGAAAAACTACCTCCATGATAAGATTGGATGCAAGGAGGTTGTCGTCGGAAAAAATTTCAGGTTCGGAAAAGACAGGGTCGGGACTTTGGACGATCTTATTCGTTTCGGGCAGGAGTTTGGTTTTAAAGTAATTCTGCCTGAACCCGTCTGGGTGGATGAATTAGTCGTAAGCTCCTCCAGAATTCGTCAACTGGTCCAGGAGGGAGATGTCGGACTGGCCGGGAAGATGCTGGGCCGCTATTATGAAATGGAAGGCAAGGTCTTACATGGAGATGGGATGGGAAAAGCCCTGGGGTATCCGACCGCCAATTTTCGCCTTCCGAATGAACTGGTTCCCGGGGAGGGCATTTACGCGGCCCGCATTTCCCTTCTCAAAACGGAAGGCGTTAAGGTTTTTGACGGCATTGTCTACATTGGTTCAAAACCGACCTTCGAAAAGAAAGAAGTCCAGATGGAGGTCCATCTCTTCGACTTTGAGGAGGATATTTACGGGAGAAGGCTTCTCGTGAGCTTTGTTGAGTGGATCCGGGAGGACGCCAAATTCCCTGACGAAGCCGCACTGATCCGGCAGATCGGTGAAGACATTGAAAAGGCCAAATTGATCTTGAAAGAAAAAGGACCGACCCCCTCGCTTGTGTAACCCAACAATACCGCACTGGTAACGATTCAGCATGCTTGGATTCTTCTCAAGGGCAAGGCGCGAGGAGCGGAGAGCCCGCAGCGTATGTCAGTACGCGAGGATCCGAACACCACAGCAACGAAGCCCATCCCAATATGTAGGTGAAAAGAGGAGCATGGAGGATAGTTACCCTCACCGATCCATAGATCCGATTCATCAGAAGTGGATGCGTTCGATCAACCGAATTCCTTTTAAATCAGGGGATAAGGTGGTCGTTGCTGTTTCGGGGGGCTGTGATTCAGTCTGCCTCCTCTACCTGTTAAAGCGGCAGGCCCTGAACCTTTCTTTATCTCTCCATGTTGCCCATTTGAACCATGGCTTCCGGCCTGAAGCGAAGGCAGAGGCCGATTTTGTTGAAGGCCTTGTCCGTTCCTGGGGAATCCCACTGACCTCTTCCCGACGACCCGTCATGCAGATTTGCAGGGACAGGGGTCTCTCTAAACAAGAGGGGGCCAGGACCGTTCGATACCAGTTTTTAAAGGAGGTGGCCCGGGAGCTTGGCGCGTCCTGGATCGCCCTGGGCCATACCGCAGATGATCAGGCGGAAACCTTCCTGATGCGACTCCTCAGGGGGACAGGGATGCGGGGGCTGAAGGGAATTCCTGAAATGAGGGAAGCGAGGGGAGAGGGGCTGGAAGAAACGCGGATCATCCGTCCTCTCCTGGGGATTACCCGGGAAGAGATCCTCAGAGAGCTGAACAAAGAGAAGATCTCATATGTAGAAGATTCGTCTAATCTGCAATCGGTTTACCTTCGCAATCAGATTCGCCATGCGCTGTTTCCTGTCCTCGAACAGTATAACCCCAGGGTCAAAGAGGCCTTCTGCCGGGAAGCAGATCTCCTTCGGGAAGAAGACGATTTTATTGAACACGCTCTCAGGGAAACGGTCTCCAGGGTGGTCAAAACGAATGAGTCGTCTGTCATTATTGACCTGAAGCCCTTCCAGGCCCTCCATTTGGCACTACAAAGGAGGGTCCTTCGATGGGGGATTGAAAGGCTGCATCCCGGATTGCGGGGAATCGGGTTTCACCATATTGAAACCATTATGAAGCGGGTTGTTCCCGGTCAAACGGGAAAATATTTTTTTCTCCCTCATTCTGTACGGGTGAAAAAAGAATATTCCCATCTCCATCTGGAGCGAATGACCTTTCCTGTTGCACGCAGGGAGAAGAGTAAGAAGCGGTTTAAGGGATCAAGAGGCCTTCTCCTTCGAAAAGAGGCGGCGCTTCCGGAGGTCCTATCTTGCGGGGACAAGACCACGCTCGAACTTGCTGATTGGGGGTTAAGGGTGCAGGTTTCAGTGTACCGCGGTGCCCACCATTTGTTTTCTTCTTGCATCGCTTCTTTTGATTTTGATAAACTCTGTTATCCTTTATCCATCAGGGGATGGAAGCCGGGAGACCGCTTTATTCCAAAGGGGATGAAGGGACACCATAAGAAATTGCAGGATTTTTTTGTAGATATCAAGATCGGGAGATCCGAGAGAGACCGAAGACCGCTTCTTGTCTGTGCGAATGGGATTTTATGGGTGATTGGGCTTCGAACCGATGAGCGGTTCCAACCGAGCGATCAAACGAAGCGAACCTTGGTCGTGGAGGTTCAGGAGAACGATCAGAAGGTCGCTAGGGCCTTTTTTGAGGAGAGTGGATGAGGGGGAAGATTTTTGGCAAGCCCATTATTACGCAGGAAGAGATGCGGAAGCGCATTAAAACACTCGGCCAGCAGATCACGACGGATTATACCGACAAGAATCTTCTGATGGTGGGCGTCCTGAAAGGGGCTTTTGCTTTTTTTTCCGATCTCACACGGGCGGTTCGTCTTCCCCTACATGTTGATTTTCTCATCGTTTCACGCTCCGGGGCGAAGGGGAAAAGCACGAGAAGTGTAAAGATTATCTCAGATATTGCAAAAGATTTATCAGGTCAGGATGTTTTGCTGGTTGAAGATATTGTTGATTCGGGTGCGACACTGACCTTCCTGAAGAAGAAAATGATGGCACGAAAGCCGAGGTCGATCAAGTGCTGCACCTTACTTGACAAACCCAGGAGGCGGGAGGTTGATGTGACCATTGATTATGTAGGATTCGTTATCCCGGATCAGTACGTTGTTGGGTATGGGCTTGATTTTGAAAATAAATATCGTAACCTCCCCTATATCGCTGTCCTGGATAAGATGGGCGAACGTACTAAAAAAACATGACGATTCAGAGCACTTGCTCGACTTCGATTGCTGCGAGGGCGGGGGAATGGCGAAAAAAGTAGAACCGGTTCTAGGAGCCTGTCGTAGAAATAGGGTCGTAGCGAGGTGAATGGAAAGTAGAGACAAGTTAAGGGATGATTTGAGGCGAATAGCTCAGCTATTTAACGAAAATCACCTACAAAAGTGGGCCTATTTGCGATCACCGCAGTAGAACCCTCATTTCTCCGATAGGGTTCCATGGGTCCGTCCTTGAAATTGATTGATTGATCGCTTATATTTAGAAGGTGGGATGGTGTTCTCTCTCTAGGTGATTAAGCATAAATTGTCAGGATTAAAGCAATTAAAAATTGATGGAAAGGGCTTATGGTCTCATCATATACGATTGTGTCAAGCGATATAATTGTCAAGCCGAAAGGAAATATGTTAATATGCAGATAAGATCAAAGTTTTTTGGAGGATTTTAGATGAACCCTCGTGTGAAAAATCTGGCCCTGTGGGTTGTTGTGGGGCTTTTTATGATCCTGCTCTTTAACCTCTTTCAAGCGCCATCCCGGCCGATAGAGGATGAAATTATCTTTTCTGACTTCATGTCAAAAGTAGAGAAGAGTGAAGTTTCAGAGGTCACGATTAAAGAGAATTTCATCAGCGGCATCCTTAAAGACGGGACCAAGTTTAAGACTTATATGACCGACTTTCCTGATCTGGTCTCGATACTCCGGAAAGAAAATGTTCGGATTTCTGCAAAGCCGCCGGAACTTCCACCCTGGTATATGACTTTCCTGATGACGTGGGGTCCCTTCATCCTCTTCATTGGTCTGTGGGTCTTTTTTATGCGCCAAATGCAAATGGGTGGGAATAAGGCCATGTCGTTCGGGAAGAGCCGTGCGCGTCTCCTCTCTGAGGAGAAAAAGAAGATTACCTTTGCGGATGTTGCCGGGATTGAGGAAGCCAAGGTCGAGGTGGAAGAAATTATTGAATTCTTGAAAGACCCCCCCAAGTTTCAAAAGCTGGGTGGACGGATTCCAAAGGGCGTGTTGATCATCGGTCCTCCCGGAACGGGGAAGACCCTTCTTGCCAAAGCGATTGCAGGGGAGGCGGATGCCCCCTTTTTCTCCATCTCGGGTTCTGATTTTGTCGAGATGTTTGTAGGGGTCGGGGCCTCCCGTGTCCGGGACCTCTTTGAACAGGGGAAGAAAAATGCTCCGTGTATTATTTTTATAGATGAAATAGATGCGGTCGGACGACATCGAGGAGCCGGGTTAGGCGGCGGACACGATGAGCGGGAGCAGACCCTGAACCAACTCCTGGTCGAGATGGATGGCTTTGAGACGACAGAAGGGGTTATTCTCATTGCTGCCACAAACCGGCCTGATGTTCTTGATCCCGCACTCTTGCGGCCGGGCCGGTTTGACCGCCAAATCACGGTCAGCCGTCCTGACTTAAGGGGAAGGCATGAGATATTAAAGGTGCATACCCGGAAGATCCCAATGGACAAGAATGTCGAGCTCAAACTCATCGCCAGGAGTACGCCGGGGTTCACAGGGGCCGATCTAGAGAATCTGGTCAATGAAGCGGCGTTGTTGGCTGCTCGACTGGATAAAAAGACGGTCGAAATGGACGATATTGAGGCTGCAAAGGACAAGGTCTTGATGGGGGTCGAACGGAAAAGCATGTCAATCTCGGAGGAGGAGAAAAAAACGACCGCATATCATGAGGCTGGACATACGCTGGTGGCCAAGCTCCTTCCGGGGACAGATCCGATTCATAAGGTGACGATCATTCCCCGTGGGCGGGCTCTTGGTGTCACGATGCAGTTGCCGACGGATGACCGTTATAGTTACCACAAGGAGTTTCTTTATAACAACATTGCGATCATGATGGGAGGGCGTGTTGCGGAAGAGCTGGTGCTGAAACATATTACGACCGGTGCCGGAAACGATATTGAAAAAGCAACCGAGCTGGCAAGAAAAATGGTGTGTGAATGGGGGATGAGCGAAAAACTGGGGCCCCTGAGTTTCGGCAAGAAGGAGCAGGAGATCTTCCTGGGCAGGGAGATTTCCCAGCACAAAGATTACTCCGAGCATACTGCGATTGAAATTGATAAGGAGGTCAGACGGCTCGTTACCGAGAATTACGAGAGAGCCAAGGACCTGATCACAAAGAATATGAAGACGCTGAGGGCCCTTGCCGAGGCATTGCTGGAAAAGGAATCCCTGAATGCGAAGGAGATTGAAATGATCGTGCATCCTCCTTCCCCGCCGCCGGCTTCTGCTGGGCCGCTCCCCACCCCAGCGCCCGTTCCCGCTTGATCGATTGACCGCTCGTCGATGCGTCGTATTATTTCTAAAGAAGAAAAGGCCCCTTTTAAAAAAGGGGCCTTTTCTTCTTTTATCCCTCGAAGAGCATCCGGCCTGTGGCATTGTGGAAAATATCGCTTAAACTACAGGAAACACCCGCTTATTATGGGAATCCTGAATGTGACTCCGGATTCCTTTTCAGATGGTGGCCTTTTTGACAGTCGATCAAAAGCGATTGATCGCGCCCTTCAGATGGAAGAAGAGGGTGCTGACATTATTGATATCGGAGGGGAATCGACACGCCCGGGATCATCGCCTGTTTCTCTTCAAGAGGAGTGCCAGCGGGTTATTCCCGTTATAGAAGGGCTTACTGCACGGCTCCGGATTCCGCTTTCAATTGATACCACGAAGGCCGCACTTGCAAGGTGTGCGGTGGATTCGGGCGTCTCGATTATTAATGATGTGAGTGGTTTTACACGGGATCCGGAGATGTTTTCTGTCGCGGCAGAGAGCCGGGCCGGTCTGGTGATCATGCACTCAAAAGGGAAGCCACGAACGATGCAACGCCGTCCGCATTATCGTGATCTGATTGATGAAATTTTTGGATTTTTGAATGCGCGGGTCAAAAAGGCATCAGGGTATCGGATTCCACGGAACAGGATTGCCATTGATCCAGGAATCGGATTCGGTAAGACGGTCAAACATAACTTGCAGATCATCCATCACCTTGATTGCTTTTCTGCTCTGGGGGTTCCGGTATTGCTGGGTCCTTCGCGGAAATCATTTATTGGGGAGGTTTTGAACCTTCCGCCATCAGAACGGCTGGAGGGCACTGCTGCTGCTGCTGCCATTTCTGTTTTCGGTGGTGCGCATATCTTGAGGGTCCACGACATTTCTGTTCTTGTGCGTGTGGTCCGTATGGCCGATGCAATCAGGAAGATGCGGATAAGCTGCTGACTGAGCAGGGAAGTCGTTCCGCTTAAGCGGGTTTTTACACATCAATGATATTGATTTTACGACCGCAAAATTGACATTGTTTCGCGTCCAGCTTGATCATTTCCGCGCAGTGTGGGCACTTTATGAGGCCCTGTCTCCGCTGAATTGGGTCTCGTATTTCGGTGTTATTCTGGAGAATGATCGCGTGAATAAGCGCGAAGGGGAAGAGTAAGATACCGTAAAACCACCAAAGAAATAAATCACGCCCCTTGCTTCTCGCAATGATCGCAGTAATCGATCCAAAAATGAATAAAATGATCACGAGCCGCATGGCCGGTCTCCGCGTTCAGGAGGCAAAGTCTACCATAAAATAGAAGAAATCTGCACATCAGGAAACAACAAACGCCCCCTTTTTCCCATTTGATCATGCCCTGATTTCGAGATAAATTTGCTTTTAAAGCCGTTGCCGAGTACTATGGCCCTCATATGTCAACCGAATTTCGAATGTTACCGATTCCTCCGGCTGTTCTTGAGGGGATTGAAAAACTTGGTTTTAAAGTCTGCACGCCGATTCAAGAGGAGACCCTTCCTCTCACCTTGGCTGGAAAGGATGTTGCCGGACAGGCCCAGACCGGGACCGGAAAAACGGGCGCTTTTCTAATCGCCTTGTTTACACGTCTATTGAATGCCACTCCACCTCCCCGTTCCAAAGTTTCATCCCCCAGAGCAATCGTGATCGCCCCGACAAGAGAGCTGGTTGTACAGATTATGGAAGAAGCGAAGATTCTGGGTGTGGGAACCCCATTCAAGATCTTGGCGGTCTATGGCGGGATTGATTACCAGAAACAGCGCTTGGAATTAAGCGAAGGGGTGGACCTTCTTATCGGGACGCCAGGTCGGCTCATCGACTACTTTAAACAGAAGGTTTACACCCTGAAGCAGGCGGAGGTCATGGTTATTGATGAAGCAGACCGGATGTTTGACATGGGGTTTATTGCCGACCTCCGCTACCTGATGCGCCGACTCCCCCCTTATAATCACCGTCAGTCGATGCTTTTTTCTGCAACCCTGAGCCATCGGGTGATGGAAATGGCTTATGAACATATGAATAACCCGGTAAAGATTGCGGTGACTCCCGAGCAGGTTACCGCTGAAAAGGTCGAACAGGTCCTTTTTCATGTTGAGCGTGCCGTGAAGTTCTCGCTGCTTCTCGGCCTTCTGAAGAAGGAGGAATGGGAACGGGTTTTGATCTTTGTGAATACAAAACATCAGGGCGAGACCCTTTCTGAACGATTGGTTGTGCAAGGCTATCAGGCGAAGGCGATCACGGGGGATCTCCCCCAAAAACAGAGGATGCGTGCTCTGGAGCGGTTCAAGGCGCGAGAGGTTTCTATTTTGGTTGCCACGGATGTTGCATCGAGAGGCTTACATATCGAGGGGGTAGATCTTGTATTCAACTATGATCTTCCTCAGGACCGGGAGGCTTATGTCCACCGGATTGGCCGAACAGCGCGGGCGGGCGCGAGGGGTAAGGCGATCTGTCTGGCGGATGAGGAATATGTGATGGGCCTTGAGGAGATCGAGGCATATATAGGACACAAGATCCCGGTGGAATGGGCAGAGGATGACTTGTTTATCCGCCCAAAACCGTTTCGCCGCCAAAGGAAATCGTTCAGACCTTCCCCTGCCTCCGTGGGAAAGGGAAGAGCCACGCGACAAAAATTCCAGAAAAAATAAGCGAATCCTGAACATGTATAGAGAGTGCAAACCCCACCCTGATAAGAACGGAATTTGGCGAGCGATTAAAGGAATAAAGCGAAGCTTCTATTTTCGATAAGTCGGATTTCCTCGCGACGACCTATTATCCCGACAGACTCCATTTTCTGTTCTCTCAATCGACTTGAGCCTTTGTCCTAGGTCTCGTTTGCGGCCTTTTGGGGGCTGATTTTGTATTTACAAAAACCCTTTAAAATGATAGCATGTAAAGATTTTGAGCTTGGGAGAAGGTTGTCCTATTGATGAAGTATTTCAACCCTTTTTCTCTTCTTCTCTTCATCTGTGTGACCTTTTCTCCTATCGCTTTTGCGCAAGAAAAAGAGATCCAGATCAAGTTGATCGAGGTGAAGGGGAACGATAAGATAGACAGGACAACGATCCGGTCCAGGTTATCTCTTCAAGAGGGGGATTTTTTCTCTCCGGAAGCGGTGAAGAACGATGTGGACCGCATCTATCGTCTTGGGTTTTTTGATCATGTCGAGGTTGAGTCGGAGGGACTCGAAGGGGGGATTGCCCTCTTCTTTATCGTCCATGAAAAACCATTTCTGATTGATGTTGTTTATGAGGGGAATGAAAACATTGCTAAAGAGCAGCTTGAAGAAAAAGTCCCTATTCGAACCGAAACCTTTATCGATGCCGAGGCAATTCGGTCCTATGTTCGAAAGTTGAAGGGTATTTATGAATCTGAGGCATATTACAATGCGAGAGTTACCCCGGTTACACAAGTCCTAGCGAACAATCAGGCGGTCCTAACCTTTCTTATTGAAGAAGGGGAGCAGGCCTACATCCGCAAGATTCGTTTTGAAGGGAACAAGGCCTTCAAGGACAAGGTTTTGAAAAAAGGCATGGAATCGTCAACTTACTTTTGGCTGACCTCGTGGTTGACAGAATCGGGACGTTACAAGAAGGAAGCCCTCGAGGCGGATGTGGAGCGGGTGAGAGCGTATTACGCAAATCACGGTTATCTTCAGATACAGGTGGACGCGCCTCAGGTTGTTTTGAGCGATGACAATGAGTGGTTTGACATTGTCATCCCCGTCATAGAAGGGGAACAATTCACGGTTGGTGGCATTCAATACGAAGGAAGCACCATATTGGAAAAGAAGGCCTTAATCGAAAAAACGGTGACAAAAAAGGGAGAAATCTTTAACCGAGGTCAGCTTCGTCGGGATATTATGGGGATAGTCGATCTCTTTGGTGAGAAGGGTTATATATACGCAAATGTTGTCCCCCAATTGAACGCCCGACAGGGGGAAGATATTGTTGATATTGTTTTTAGGGTGAGCGAAGGGGACCGTGCGAAAGTTCGGGAGATCCATATTTCTGGAAATACTAAAACCCGCGACAAGGTTATTCGGAGAGAGATTCGAGTCAACGAGCAGGAGATGGTCAATACCAAGTTGTTGAGGCGGAGTTTTCAGCGCTTGCAAAATTTAAACTTCTTTGAAAATGTCGAAATTGTTCCAAAGCAGATCGAACCAGGATGGGTGGACCTTGATGTTACGGTGAAAGAGAAGCCGACGGGCACCTTCAGCATTGGTGGCGGATACAGTTCCGTAGATCGTTTCATTGCCACAATGGATGTAACCTTGGGGAACTTTTTAGGCAAGGGACAGCTCTTGAGGGTTAAAGTAGATACAGGGAAAAGAAGGACGACCTATCGTTTAACCTTCCGTGAACCTTATCTCTTTGATCGGAATCTTTCAGGGACGGTCGATCTCTTTAACCAGGAAAGAAGTTTTGGCACTTATCGGGAGAAGCGGATAGGGGGTAATCTGATCCTGGGCCGATCTTTCGGAGAATATGTCAGATCCAGTGTGAGTTATACTGCAGAAGAATTACAGGTCTCTGACCTGCAGCTTCTTTCTGATGGTACTATCGATCCGATTGTTCCCTTGCAGGTTCAAGAGCAGGCCTTGCTGGGGAAAACATTGACAAGCGCGGTCGGGTTCTCTCTCACGCGAGATACGCGGGATTTTGCCTTTGACCCGAAAAGCGGTTCACGAAATTCAGTCACCGTGGAATATGCCGGAACTTTCCTTGGAGGGGACAATGCCTATCTTAAGATCATTGGAGACTCAAGCCGATTCTTCCCGCTCTGGTGGAATCATATCTTTTCTCTCCATGGGCGTATTGGGTATGCGAGTGGGATAGAAGACAAGGTGCTGCCAGTGGGAGAGCGGTTTTTTACCGGAGGGATCAACACGGTTCGCGGGTTTAAATTCGGAAAGGCCGGGCCCACTGTTCCTGGGACTGGAGAGGTTTTGGGAGGGAATAAAGTCCTTTTCTTTAATGTCGAGTATCTGGTCCCCATTGTAAAAGAGGCACAAATCAAGGCGCTTCTTTTCTATGATTATGGTGCCGCCTTTGACGATGATGAACTTATTCACTCTTCTGGGATGAGGAAGGCCGCGGGTTTTGGAATCCGGTGGATCTCGCCGGTCGGTCCGCTCAGGCTGGAGTGGGGCTGGAATTTAAGCCCCAGACCGGACGAGCCGACCCGGACGGTAGAATTTTCAATTGGGACACTTTTTTAACAAGGGGAAGAGAGAAGGTTAGGGCGTATGGTGTGGTCGTGGAAAGACCGGGGCCGTGCATGGGTGCATTGTTTACAAATGGGTTTTTTTTTGGATACTGGAGGAATAATGAGAAAGAGCTTATTTTATTTAGTGGTTGTTTTACTCTTCGTTCAATCTGGAAGGGCTTTTGCTGATTCGGAGAAAATTGGATTCGTGAATGCTCAGAAGGTATTGGAAATCTCAAAAGAGGGGAAAAGTGTTCAGGAAAAAATGGAAGAGTATGTCACGACGCGTCAAAAGGTGATCGACCTTGAAGAGAGAGAGCTAAAGCAACTCGAAGAAGATTTGACCCGGCAGGGGTCCCTCCTTTCCCCGGAGGCCAAAAAAGTAAAGCAGGTTGAGTTCCAGAGAAAACTGATCGAATACCAGAACAAGGCGAGGGAGCTTAATGCGGAGGTACAGAAAAAGAAGGTTGAGTCTCTCAGAAAGTTTAATAAAAAACTGGAACTGGCTGTGAAGGCGATTGCGGAGCAGGAAGGATACTTTGTTGTTTTTGATAAAAATAATGAAGGGGGCACGGTAATCTTTTCAAGTGAATCAAATGATATCACTCCTCAGGTGATTGAGAAGCTCGACGGGAACTTCAATAAGTAGGCCTCGCTCGGCGGCCTTTTTCTGACAGGATGGAGATCTACGATGGCGATATCCCTGAGTGAAATTGCCAAGATGCTGGAGGGTCGCGTCATCGGCGATCCTCATCTCCGCATAACAGGTGTTTCTTCTATCGAAGAAGCAATGCCGGGTGACATCACCTTTGTTTCCAATCCCAGGTACCGATCCTGGGTCGCTTCAACGCAGGCCTCCGCCCTGATTATCCCGGAAGAAATACAAGGGGTTTCGGCTTCTCTTCTGCTGGTTGAGAATCCCTATTATGCTTTTGCTCAGCTTCTGGCTTATTTCCATCCGGCACAGCCTCATGCTGTCGGTATTGATTCAAGGGTGTCGATGGGGGAGGGGGTTGTTCTAGGTGAAAAGGTTTCTATCGGTCCGTTTGTGACCTTGGAAGACGGGGTAACGATCGGTGAGGGTGTTCGGATTGGTTCTGGTGTTTTTGTAGGTGAAGGGAGCGAGGTGGGAGATAGTTCTCTGATCTACCCGAATGTGACACTCCGAGAGGGCGTGAAGATCGGAAAGCGTGTGATTATCCATTGTGGAACAGTGGTTGGAAGTGATGGTTTTGGTTTTGTCCCGCGACAGGGGAGGTATCACAAGGTCCCCCAGGTTGGCGGGGTTATCGTGGAGGATGACGTTGAGTTGGGGGCCAATGTGACGGTTGACCGGGCGACGATGGGGAATACGGTGATTGGAAGAGGGACCAAGGTTGACAACCTGGTTCAGATCGGCCACAACGTTCTGATCGGAGAAGATACCATCCTTGTTTCCCAGGTCGGTATTTCAGGCAGCACAGAAATTGGTCGTCACGTGACCCTGGCGGGACAAGTTGGAGTGGCCGGTCATCTGAAGATTGGAGACCAAGTGATCGTCGGAGGGAAATCGGGTATCACAAAGGATATCCCATCCGGAGAGACGGTCTCCGGCTTTCCCCCTGTTCCGCATAAGGCCTGGTTGAAGGCGCAGGCGACCTTTCGGAAATTGCCGGCCTTGAGAAATCAGGTGCGAGCGCTCGAGGAAAAAATAACTCGACTTGAAAAAGGGCTTTCCCCATCTGATCACAACGAAAGGACCCGATAAATGGATATTCAGGAGATCTCTGCGATACTTCCGCATCGCTACCCTTTTCTGCTGGTTGATCGAATTTTGGAGATCGATCCGGGAAAGAAGATTGTTGGTCTGAAAAATGTTTCGGTCAATGAACCCTTTTTCCAGGGCCATTTCCCGGGGCATCCGATCATGCCCGGAGTTTTGATTATTGAGTCCATGGCTCAGGTCGGCGGCGTCCTTTATAAGCATGCCAAAGGATGTGAAGATAAGCTGGTCATTTTGCTTGGTATTGATAAGGCCAAGTTCAGGAGGCCGGTTGTCCCGGGGGACCAGCTCCGGATTGAAGTGTCCGTGCTTCAAGAGCGGTCGCCCTTTTGTCGTCTGAAAGGGATGGTCTTTGTGGATGGCAAGTTGGTCGCAGAGGCGGAGTTGAAGGCTATGCTGGATCCGGGAGAATCGGGAAAATGAAAATTCATCCGAGTGCGATCATTCACTCGAAGGCCGAGCTGGATTCCACTGTTGAAGTGGGTCCTTATTCTGTGATCGGGGAGCACGTTCGTGTTGGGAGGGGCGTGAAGATTCGTTCCCATGTCGTTATTGATGGTTGGACTGAAATTGGGGAAGATTGTATCTTCTTCCCTTTTTCTTCGATCGGTATGGGACCACAGGATTTAAAATATAAAGGTGGAAAAACCCGTTTGATGATTGGAAATAACAATACCTTTCGGGAATATGTAACCCTGAATCTCGGGACCGAACAGGGGACGGGTAAAACGGTGATTGGAGAAAGTAATTACTTCATGGCCTATGTGCACGTCGCGCATGATTGTGTCATCGGAGACAAAGTGGTGATGGCAAATGCCGCAACCCTGGCCGGACATATTACCATTGGGGATCATGCGATCCTGGGAGGCTTGGTCGGGGTTCATCAATTTGTCAAGATTGGTTCTTACGCCCTTGTGGGAGGCTGTTCAGCCGTTGCTCAGGATGTTCCTCCCTTTGTGAGTGTTGCGGGGAATCGTACAAAACTTTATGGTCTGAATATGGTCGGTCTAAAGCGGCATCATTTTTCCAAGGAGAGAATCGACGCCTTAAAAGGGGCGTACCGGCTTTTATTCAGATCGCAGTTGACCCAGCGAGAGGCCATCAAGCAGGCACGAAATAAATGGGGCGACATTGCGGATGTAGAGGAGTTTGTCTCTTTCGTAGAAAATGCAAAACGAGGAATTTGTCGATGAAATCGAATAGGGTTCAGGCGGGACCGGACAAGATTGGGTTGATTGCGGGAAATGGTGTCTTCCCTCTTATTTTTGCCGATACGGCGAAGGAAAGAGGCCTTTCCGTGGTCGCCGTCGCCCACACAGGGGAAACAGAGCCGTCGCTTTCTGAAAAGGTGGATGATATCTTGTGGATTCGAGTGGGTCAGGTCGGGAAGCTGATTTCCTATTTCAAAAAGTCAGGCGTATCAAATGCCGTCATGGCGGGCGGCATTCGTAAAACCCGTATCTTTGAGGTCCGGCCCGATCTGCGCGCACTCTCTCTCCTGGCCCGTTTAAAAGAGAAAAAGGACGACGCACTGCTCAGGGCCGTGGCCGAAGAACTTGAACGAGAGAACATTAAGATTAAAGATCCGACCGCCTACCTCACTCCCCTACTGGCCGGGGAGGGAGAGTTTACCCGTCCATTAAAAAAAGGTGAAAAAGAAGATATCCGCTGGGGATGGAAACTCGCGAAGAAAGTCGGGTTGCTCGATATCGGACAGTGTGTTGTTGTCAGGAATGGGGTGATCCTTGCCGTGGAGGCAATTGAGGGAACGGACGCGACAATTCTCCGTGGCGGAAAACTGGGAAAGGAAAACGTGGTTGTAATTAAGATCTGTAAGCCACAGCAGGATTTACGGTTTGATATGCCGACAGTCGGTCCTGAAACCATTCGAAACATGATAAAGGTGAAGGCCTCCGTCCTTGCTCTTGAGACCGGAAAAACCCTTATTCTGGAGAAAGATCAGTTTATGCGGGATGCAAAATCGGCCGGTATTGCCGTGGTCGGATATCCTGACGCGTCATTTAAGTAAAAATTTGTAAGTGAGGATTAGGACTGATGATGGAAAAGAAAAAAATAAAAGCGGCCGTCGTCGGCGTTGGATCTCTCGGTCGCCATCACGCGCGGATTTATTCAGAGCTTGATCAGGTTGAATTGGTCGGTGTTTCTGATCTGAATATGGAACAGGCGAAGGATATTGCGTCAAAGCATCACTGTGAGGTCTTTCCCGACCTGGCATCTTTGTCCGGGAAAGTGGATGTGGCCAGTGTTGTTGTTCCGACGAAGGCGCATTGTCAGGTTGCTAAAAATCTTCTTGAGAACGGGATCGATATTCTCCTGGAAAAGCCGATGACGTCGACGGTAGAGGAGGCCGACCAAGTTCTTGCCCTCGCGGAGAAAACCGGCCGGATACTCCAGGTGGGGCATATCGAGCAATTTAATTCGGGGGTTAAAAAATTGAAGGAGTCCCTGACGCAGGCCCATTTTATCGAATGCCATCGGATGGGACCGTTTGCCACTCGGGGAACCGATGTCCATGTTATCCTTGACCTGATGATCCATGATATCGATATTATCTTATCCTTGGTTCCTTCTGAAATTGTCGAGATTCGTGCCGTGGGCGTACCGGTCCTCACGCCTCAGATTGATATCGCGAATGTTCGGCTTGCTTTTGAAAACGGCTGTGTGGCCAATGTGACCGCCAGTCGGGTCTCTATGGAGAAACTTCGCAAGATCAGAATATTTCAGGCCGATTCCTATCTTTCTCTTGATTATATGAATCAAGAGTTGATCGTTGGAAAGCGCATTTTTCGGGAGGGGGAGATACCGAAGGTGAGCGTGGATAAGATTAAGGTTGAAAAAGAGGAACCCTTGAAGTCAGAGATTGAGGCTTTTATCCATGCCGTCCAGACCCGAAGTGTCCCGAAGGTATCTGGGGAGGCGGGCCGAAAAGCGCTTGAGGTGTCTCTTCGTATTGTTGAGTTGATCCAGAAAGAGAGGTAACCATTTAGCATGCCACTACTTTACTTCAGGGCAAGGTGCGAGGAGTACAGAACCGTAACGTGTGTGTCTATACGTGAGGATTCGCACGCCACAGAAACGCAGCCATTGGAGAAAAAGAGAGGTGTGCTGAATAGTTACAAAGAGGGTTTGGTTGGATGAAATACGGCAGCTCCAATATTCGGGGAACGAATCCGAATGTGAAGGTATCTCGTGTGATGATTGTGGCCGGAGAAGCATCTGGAGACCTTCACGGCGGGGCCTTGGCCCGTGCCTTGCTAGAGAAAAATCCCTCTCTTAATCTCATCGGTTTTGGCGGGGATGCGATGCGCCAGGCCGGAGTGAATGTTCGGTTTGACATTGAACAACTTGCCGTCGTGGGTTTATTTGAAGTTTTGTTCCATATCAAGACACTTATCCAGGCCTATTGGACTGCCTGCCGTCTCCTGAGAGAAAAGATCGATCTCCTTGTCTTGATTGATTATCCCGACTTTAATTTGTGTCTGGCAAAATCGGCAAAGCAGTTAGGGATTCCTGTGGTCTATTACGTCAGCCCGCAGATATGGGCTTGGCGTTCAGGCAGAATAAAGACGATTGCCGAACGAATCGACCAGATGCTGGTTATTCTTCCTTTTGAAAAAGAGCTATACACCTCGAAAAATATCCCTTGCGAGTTTGTGGGGCACCCTCTTCTTGATGAAGTAAAGCAGAAGGGGATGCCTTTTTCTTTAGGAGACCCGGCTGAGGAGGCATCCCGGAAGAAAGCTTACCTGGCGAAGAAAGGGCTCGATCCGCTTGCGACAACGGTGGGTCTTCTCCCAGGAAGTCGAAAGCGTGAGGTACTTTCTCACCTGCCCGTCATGCTTCAGTCGATGGCTTCACTTGCAAAAAAAATTCCAGGCTTGCAGGTCCTGATCCCTGTGGCTTCTTCGCTCCCCCAGGGGCTCATTGAAAAACTGATACGATCCTCTCTCCTCCCCATCCGATGTGTCGAAGGAGAGGTCTATGAGGTGATGCGTGCCTCTCAAGTCATGGTTGTGGTATCCGGAACAGCGACACTGCAGGGCGCTCTGGCTGGAACGCCGATGGTGATTATTTACAAGCTCTCATGGATTACCTATCAGATTGCGAGGCTGGTGATTCGATTGAAATGGGCCGGTTTGGCAAATATTGTGGCCGAAAAGCCCTTCATCCCGGAATTGATGCAATATGATGTGACGCCTGAGAACATCGCGGAAGAGGTCGGTCGACTTTTAAAGGACGAAGTCGAATATGAAAAAATGAGGCAGGGCTTGAAGGTGGTGGCGAGCCGCCTTGGCACCGCCGGGGCCTCGGATCGGGCGGCTTCCGTGATCTGCCGGCTCCTTGAGAAATCGATGACCTTAGAGGGCGGGTTTAGGAATCCTGACTTGCCTTCAGAAGTTCGTAGCATAGAAAAAGGAAGAAAACTGGCATGAAGCTTTACCTGCGTTTGATTGTTTATCTGAAACCGTATCGCCTTCAATTCTTTGGAGCGATCTTTTGCGCCTTGATGGTTTCCATTATGACGGGGACCTATGCTTGGATTGTTCGGCCGGTCATGGATGAACTTTTCATCAAAAAGGATACCGACATGCTGATGGTGATTCCGGTAGCGATATTTGTCGTTGCCCTCCTCAAGGGGATCTTCTTCTATGCTCAGGCATACTTGATGCAATATGTTGGAAATCACATTGTGGCTGATATCCGAAAAGAATTCTATCAGCACATTGTCTTACTTCCGATTGGATATCATGCAAAAAATTCGACGGGACAACTCATGTCCACGGTCATCAATGATGTGGGAATGATCCAGATGGCCGTCTCGACGGTGGTAAAGAATGTTGTTCAGCAGACCCTGACCTTGATCGCATTGTCTTTCGTTGTGTTCTATCAAAACTGGCGTCTGGCTTGTATTGCGGTGCTGGTGATGCCAGTCATGGCCTATCCACTGATTCGACTGGGAAAGAGGCTTCGAAAGGTTGCGCGTATCGGGCAGGAAAAGATTGCGGATTTGACCAATGTCCTCCAGGAGACCTTTTCCGGCATCCGTGTTGTGAAGGGTTTTGGCCGGGAGGACTTTGAAGCCGATCGTTTTTCCAAAAAGAACATGGATTATGTCAAGGCCTTGATGCGTTCCACGTCAGTGTCTGAACTGGTCTCTCCTGTGATGGAAACCATCTCAAGCCTTGGCGTCGCGGCGATTATCTGGTATGGCGGTTCTCAGGTGATGCGAGAGACGATGACGCCCGGGACATTTTTCTCCTTTATGACGGCGACGATGTTGATGTATGGTCCAATCAAGGGCCTTAGTACAGCAAACAATATGTTACAGCAGGCGATCGCGGCGGCAGAGCGGATCTTTGAGGTCTGGGATCTAAAGAACGAAAGAACCATGGACGAAGGTAAGCGGATCTTGCCGAGTGTGCAGGGCTCTGTCGAGTTTCAGGATGTTTCATTTTCTTATGACGGGGTGGCTTCTCCTGCACTTTCGAAGATCAACCTGAAGGCAAATCCAGGGGATATCATTGCATTGGTGGGGAGCAGCGGCGCGGGTAAGTCGACGCTGGTGAATATGATTCCCCGATTTTATGATGTTCAACAGGGTGCCATCCTCATCGATGGGGTTTCGACGCAAGAGGTGACACGTTCATCCCTGCGGAGCCAGATCGGAATTGTCAGTCAGGAGATTGTCCTCTTTGATGACACCGTTCGCTGGAATATCGCATATGGTGTGGGAGAGGTGTCAGAGGAGAAAGTCATCGCTGCAGCCAAAGCGGCCTATGCCGATGGCTTCATCCGTAAAATGCCCTTAGGATATGATACCATGATCGAAAAGGCAGGGATGAATCTTTCGGGAGGAGAGCGCCAACGTCTGGCGATTGCCCGCGCGCTCTTGAAAGACCCTCCCATCCTGATCCTGGATGAGGCGACCTCGGCCCTGGATTCGAAGTCAGAGTTCATGGTTCGAAAAGCGCTGACGGATCTCATGAAGGATCGGACCACTTTTGTGATTGCACATCGTCTTTCAACCATCCACAAGGCAAGCTGTATTCTTGTTGTTGACCACGGGAAAATTGTGGAGATGGGCCGCCATGAAGAATTGATTCGGAGGGATGGGCCTTATAAGAAGGTCTACCAGATGCAGTTCTGGGATGGAGAGGAGAAGGTGGATGAGACTCCGGTTGATGTCGAACATGCATGAGCCATGGTGATCATTGCCTCATGGGTAGGGGTTGCTCAGTGTAAAGGAATGATCTTTGTTGAGGTATAGATGGGGAAAGGCAGGTTAGCGTGTAGCAAGAAAAGGGGAAAGACCTTTTATTATGCCATTTACCAAGTGCTCTTGGTTCTGATTTTACCCTTCAGTCTTCTTTTTCTCCTCGTACGGATTATACTTCGTCCACCTTACCGCTCCGGAATCGCACAACGTTTTGGCTTATATCCGAAAGGTTATTTTAAACCACTTCAAGGAAAAAGAGTTTTCTGGGTTCATGCCGTTTCTGTCGGAGAAGTCATCTCGTCTGGCGTGTTGGTCCAATCCCTTCGGGAGCAGTACCCTGATGCGGCCATTGTCTTCTCAACAGTGACCCCTACGGGACAGGCGGCGGCCCGGAGACGTCTTCAGGGGGTTGACCTTTTTGTCTACTTCCCTTTTGATTTGATCTGGGTGACGCGGTCCCTCGTACGTCGGATCTCACCGGCGATTTTCATCTTTTTTGAGACAGAGGTCTGGCCAAACTGCCTCCTCTCCCTCTCGGAAAAGGGGGTTCCTGCAATCATGTTGAATGGTCGGATTTCAGCAAGGAGTTTTCGCCGCTACCGGCTTGTGCGATTCTTCTTAAGGCATGTGCTGAATGGGGTATCTCTTTTTTTGATGCAGACCGAGGGTGATGTCGAGAGGATTGTTGAAATGGGGGCGCCGCCTGAGCGTGTTGAAAGAACTGGAAATATGAAATATGATCAAGCCGTTTCAGGCCGCACCGGGGAAAGGGCCGGTGATCTGGATACAAAGCATGAAGAAACACAAATACGCGCAGAACTGAGGCTCCGGGAGAGCGAGATATTCATGATTGCCGGGAGCACACATGAAGGGGAAGAGAAGGCTGTCCTGGAGGCCTTCTCTTTAATCGCGGCCTCGGGCCCAAGACCTGTTCTTTTAATTGCGCCTCGTCATCTGGAGCGCTTGACCCGGGTGGAAGAACTCATTACTCAGGAGGGATACCTATCCGTTCGAAAAACAAGGATGAGGGATTCCGGGAGTGATCGGGATAAGGAAAAACCGGAAATTATTCTCCTTGATACTCTGGGAGAACTTGATCGTTACTACCCCGTTGCTGATCTTATTTTTGTGGGTGGCAGTCTGGTGCCCGTGGGCGGACATAATGTTCTCGAGGTCGCCGCATGCCGCAAGCCGGTATTTTTTGGCCCCCATATGAAGAATTTCCAGGAAATTTCGGATCAATTGCAGAGAAGCGGGGGCGGTATCAGCGTGAGTGACGGAAAGACCCTGGGAGAAAGGATGGCCTGGTTGATGCTGCACCCGGAAGAGTACGAAAAAAAAGGAGAGAGTGCCTATCTTGTTGTCCTGAATAATCTCGGTGCGGTCGAGCGGAATCTGGATCGGATATCAAAATGGGTGGATAGGATCGAAATTGGACTTGAAATCCATTCAGGATGAAGAGGTAGAAGGACAAGATGCTCTTGGGGGATCCGTTCCTGAAATCATTCGGCCTTCACTCAGGGCGGGCTGGTTCTTAAAATGGATCTGGACTCAAAAAGGGGTTCTGTTCGATACGATTTTGCTTCCCCTGACCCTGCTTGGATGGTTATATGGGCTTGTTTCCCGAATACGTGTGGTTCTTTACAAAAATGGAATCCTCCCACAGAGACGGGTCGATGCGTTTGTCATTAGTATTGGAAATATCACCGTGGGGGGGACAGGCAAGACACCCTTAACCATCTATCTTGCGAGGGAGTGGAAGAAGAAGGGATGCTCAGTAGGTATCGTCAGCCGAGGATACCGGAGAGAAGACAAGCGTTCTATCGTTCTGGTGTCGGATGGTTCCAGAATTTGTGAAACAGTTTCCGCTGTCGGGGATGAGCCCACTCTGATGGCGGAACGGCTTGAAGGTGTTCCCATCATCGTTTCGACGGACCGCTTTGAAGGATGTCAGTGGCTGATTCAAAATTTTAAGATCGATGTGATACTACTTGATGATGGGTTTCAACATCTCAGGCTTCAGCGTAATATGAATATTCTTATTGTGGATGCCTCAAACCCGTTTGGGAATCGCCGTCTCCTCCCTCGGGGTCCACTTCGGGAGCCGCTTTCAGCGATTCAACGGGCAGATCTGGTTATCTTCACCCGTGTAGATCGAGGTTGTAATTTTGAGGAGGTGCACCAGGAGATGACGCGTTCCGGCCGCCGGGTGCTTCAGAGTATATTCCGGTCGACTGGATTGATCCACTTAAATACCGGACTAAGATACCCTGTTTCTGATGTTAAAAATTATCCCATCTTCTGTATGTGCGGTATCGGAAATCCTGAATCCTTTGTGAGATCCATGCGTGTGTTGGGGGCCCAGGTGAAAGGCGAAATATTTTTTGGAGACCATCACGCCTATAAGCCCACTGACTTTTTGGAGATCGGGAGGCAGGTTTCTATAAGTGGTGCCGGGAGGGTGGTGACGACTGAAAAAGATGCGGCCAAAATAAAGCCCTTTTTACCTCTGGATCTGGAGATTTGGGTACTGCAGATTGATGTTGTTTTCCTTGATGACCCTAAGGATTGTCAGGCGCTTTTATTTGATATGGATAAAGTAAAGAAAAATATTTCTCGTAGTTAAGGTTTTGAAGAATCAGAGAGTGGAATATTGATGAAGGACAGGATTGAATATAGCATCGCCCGTTTATTGATTGGCCTCTTTCAGCTTGTTCCTTACCGCATAAGTGTTCAGTTGGGTGTCTCTCTTGGAACCGTCTTCTACCTGATCGACAAACGGCATCGACAGATTGCCTTAAATAATCTTCGTACTTCTTTTAAAGAGGAAAAGAGCGAAAGAGAGATCCGACGGATCGCCTTGAGCTCGTTTCAAAATATGGGACGCGCCGTGGTCGAATTTGCCTGTCTTCCAAAATGGACGGATGAAGAAGTAAAGGAAAAAGTAAAAATAGATGGCCTTGAACACATTCTCTCGGCCCAAAAGTGTGGGAAAGGGATGATCTTGTTGTCTGCTCATTTTGGAAATTGGGAATGGATGGCCGTCGGCTTGGCCGCAAGAGGGGTTCCGATGCATGTTGTGGCCCGGCGTATGGACAATCGGTATATCGATCAAATGATCCAAAAATGGCGGTCTCGATTTGGGAATTCTGTTTTCAATAAGCAGAAGACGCCTGCGGCGGAGATCGTTGCGCTTTTGAGGGAAGGGGGAACGGTCGGATTCTTGCTGGATCAGAACACAGCGATATACGAAGCGGTTTTCGTCGACTATTTCGGCCGGAAGGCTGCCACTCATAAGGGATTGGCGATCCTGGCGTTACGAACCGGGGCTTCTGTTGTTCCTGTATTTTTTATCCGGACGAAGGAAGGGCCTCGGATCGTGATAGAGAAAGCGCTGGAATTGACACGAACCGGTATTCTCAAACAAGATGTTGTTAACGCGACCGCACTCTTTACTCAAAAGATTGAATCGTTTGTTCGTCAGCACCCGGACCACTGGCTTTGGGTTCACCGCAGGTGGAAGACGCGACCACCACACTCTTCCTTTGACAACATGGATGTGCAGGCGAATGCCGGTCATGAGTAAGAAAATTTTGATTCGAATGCCGAACTGGATTGGTGATGCGGTGATGGCGATCCCGACGCTCTCAGCCCTAAGAACCCGGTTTGATGGCGCTCAGATTACCCTACTGGCGAAGTCATCCGTTGCTGCGCTCTTTGACAACCATCCTGATGTGGATCGCGTCCTGGTTTATGAAGATAAGGGAAAGCATCGAGGTGTGATCGGGTTGTGGAGGTTGATCCGCTCTCTTCGGAAAGAGTGTTTTGACCTCGCATTTCTCCTGCAGAATGCCTTTGAGGCGGCTCTCATTGCGGCGGCGGCCGGTATCCCGGCTCGTGTTGGATATGCAGCGGATGGGCGATCATTTTTGTTAACACGTTCGTTGCAGAAGAAAGGCGCACCACATCACCAGCGGGAGTCCTATCTTGCCCTGATGAAATTGGTCGATGGTCGACCCCTTGCAAGCCCTCCTTTTCTTGTGGTCTCGGAGGAAGAAAGAAGTACGGCCTTTAAATTTCTGGATTCATACGGTATCAAGGAAGAAGATTGCCTGATTGGCATTCATCCCGGTGCGGCCTATGGATCGGCAAAGCGCTGGCTTCCAGAGCGCTTTGCCGCCGTAGCCGATCAAGTGGTGGATCGTTTCCAGGCAAAGGTGGTCATTTTTGGCGGACCGCTTGAAACCGATATCGCAGCCACGGTTCAGGAAGCCATGAAGACCCCGTCTCTTGTTCTGGCCGGAAAAACAAGCTTAAGAGAGATGATGGCCTTGATGGAAAAATGCCGTCTCTTTATCACCAACGATTCAGGACCGATGCATGTGGGGTCGGCATTGGGTATTCACGTGGTCGCGATATTTGGTCCGACGGACCCGACCCGGACCTCACCTGCCGGAGTACATACACGGATTATACAAAAAAAGGTCGATTGTTCGCCCTGTAAGGCGCGGGAATGCCCGATTGATCACCCTTGTATGACGGATGTTTCTTCTGAGGAGGTTTTTCAGGCTGCGACAAGGTCTCTTGACGGATTTCGGGGAAAATCGGGTGCGGTTTTTTTGGATCGTGATGGGACGATTAATGAAGATGTTGGATATCTGAGTCGTCTTGATCAATTCCTCCTTATTCCAGGGGCGGTTTCCGGGATCGCGAAATTAAACCGGGAGAGTATTCCGGTCTTCCTGGTTACCAATCAATCTGGGGTGGGACGCGGTTTCTTTCCGGAGGAATTTGTCTGGGAGGCCCATTGTCATCTACAGGGTCTTTTAGCGAAAGAGGGGGCTGTGCTGGATGGCATCTACTATTGTCCTCATTCCCCTGAAAAGACAAAGTGTCGCTGTCGGAAGCCCTCAATGGGAATGATTGAGAGGGCAGTTCTGGAGCATCATGTCGATCTTTCCCAGTCTTATATTGTTGGAGATAAACCAACGGATATGGCTCTGGCCCGCGAAGGGATCAAGAGTGTTCTGGTTCAGACCGGAGAGGGAAGGGGGGCACTTCAAGCGTTGTCCCGACTAGGGCGGCCGCCCGATCGTGTTTCAGAGAACTTGAAGGCCGCAGTCGAATGGATTTTGCGAGATATTCGAGAAGAGACTGATTGATGTGATACGAGGTTCCAGATTGAAAGACAGCACTTTCCTGAAAGAGAACCGGAGTCCCAGGGTTGCGGTTGTAAAACTCGGTTCTATCGGGGATTGTATTCATATGCTTCCAGTAATGAGGGCGTTGCGACGGAATATTCCGAAGGCGTATATCGTCTGGGTGGTTGAGGAGAAGGCGAAGGAAGTGCTTCTGGATCAGGATGGAATCGATGATCTCGTTGTTATTGATACCAAGTTATGGCGGCGCTTGCTTAAGTCGGGTAGAGGAATCGCAGTCTATAATATGGTGAATGCCCTTAGAAAACGTTTGTCCGATTATCGGTTTGATTTTGCCATAGATGGCCAGGGTTTGCTTAAGAGTGGATTCATTACACTCATGACAAAGGCTCCCTGCCGGATTGGGTTTTCGCGGAAGGCCTGCCGTGAAGGGATCAATACCCTGTTCACGACCTGTCGTGTGGTGCCATCTGGTCTGCATGTGATAGAACAGAACCTTTCATTGTTGGGAGGTATGGGGATCACGGACCGGTCTGTCTCCTTTAATTTTACGCTACCGCCTTCTGCGATTGCACGTATTGTCCAATGGCGGAGAGAAGTCGGCTTCGATTCTCGTATGCCGCTCGTTGCCCTTCATCTTGGCGCTGGTTTTGAAACAAAGCAGTGGCCTGAAGAATCTTTTTTGCGACTCGCGGAAATGTTGCTTGAAAAAGAAGGAATTCCTGTCGTGATCACTTCAGGGGAAGGGCATTCGAAAAAAGTGGAGTCCTTCGTTCAGAGAAAAAGCAAGAGACTTATACTTGCCCCCCTCTTCCGACTGCAGGAGCTCGCGGCTCTTTATCAAAGTTGTAGGGTTGTCGTGGCCGGGGATACAGGGCCCCTCCACCTGGCAGTTTCGGTCGGATGTCAGACGGTAAGCTTGTTCGGCCCTTCGGAGGCGGGTCGAAGTGGGCCTTATGGGAAGGGACACTGTGTTCACCAACAACAATGCATCTGCAGAGGTTCCTCCCCCTATTTCCCGAGACGCTGTCGGCAAAGTAGGAGCTGTATAGAAAAGATAGGTATCGAAGAGGTGTTTGATTCAGTTAAGATGCTGGTGAAGGAGGGTGTATGTCAATAGGTCGTGATCTTTTAGATATTCTCGCATGTCCTAAATGCAAAGGGGAAATCCATTTAAATGAAAAGGAGGACGGGATCCTCTGTGTATCGTGCGGTCTAATGTACCCCATCCGGAATGATATTCCGGTGATGTTGATCGACGAAGCGGTCAAGGTGGAAGGTCCTCCGGGGTGAGCGGTACGATCCGCCGGTTGATTAGAGAGCATCGGAGAAGATGGACTATTTTATTGGGACTTATTTTTTTCCTCCTTTCCTCTCCCTCGCTGCTCTCATTGAAGATTGGACTCCCCATTGTTCTTCTGGGAGAAGGGCTTCGGACCTGGGCCTCGGGCTTTCTGGAGAAAAATATATTTTTGCAAACCCGAGGGCCTTACGCCATGACGCGACACCCGCTTTACCTCGGAAATCTTGTTATCGGGATTGGCTTCGCTTTCATGGGAAACAGCTTCCTGGGGGGAGCATTTTTGTTGGCAGGCCTGTCCATTATTTTTACAATAACGATGTATGATGAGGAAACCACTCTTTTTAAGCGTTTTGGAGAAAGCTATGAAGATTATGTTAATCGTGTCCCCAGATTATTTCCCCGTTGGAAGTATTTTGATTTTAAAGGGTTTCAGTGGAGTCGGGTCATGGTAAACCGTGAATTGGCGCGTTGGCAGAGAATCGTCGGAGGGGTTCTTCTTTTTTTAATAAAGGGATGGCTTATATAGGGAGAATCCCTGATATGTATGGTCGGCTCACTCTGGCCGGTCTTGAAGCGTGATTCCGTGCCCAAAGAGATCGTTTTGGTTGATATATTGTTTTGCGTGTCGTCCTGGCATCTTGGGAGTTTTCAGAGTTGTAGGCTGAACAGATTAATCCTACCCAGGAATGCGGACGTGGCATCTTGAATATCATAGTATTTGACTTTTAAAAAGTACTAATTCATCATACATGAAAGTCAATTTGTGGGTGTGGTGCACTCCTAACAAATACTGGGGTGACTATTTTTGTGTTTTGTCCCGTCGATTAGGCTTTCTGGGGGGCTTTCCACCGTAGGAGAAAGATATGAAATTGAAGAAGGGTGTGAAAAAACTGTTGATACAGACCGGTCTTTACGGACTTGATAAGCGCGTCAAGAAGGCCCTCAGAATACCAAAATACCAGATGAGTTTTCCCCCTTATGGCACCGACACACACAAGGCAATTCTGGGGTTGATCGATGTTGTTCGGTTTGGGTCCATTGCGCTTGCTATCCATCGTTTGCAGGTGGACCAAATTGGAGGGGAACTCGCTGAAGCGGGTGTTTATAAGGGAGAGCTAAGCAAGTTCATCACATCTCTTGACACGGGGAGAACGTTACACCTGTTTGATACATTCTCAGGATTTCCTCAGCAAGCCCTTGACGCTTCTGAAGAGAGCGATGATCGGTTTACCGACACAAGTGTCGAAGCGGTGAAACGGGAGATCGGCGACTGTACCAACATCATCTTTCACGAAGGAATCTTTCCAGATACGGCAGAACCCATTTTAAATAAGACATTTGCTTTTGTGATGCTGGATATGGACAAGTACAAGCCGACCTTGGCGGGGCTGGAGATTTTTTATCCTCGCATGAGCCCGGGGGGCTACATTTTCATTCATGACTACAACAGTCCGGAATCTGAGTATGGGGTCTCACGAGCGGTGAATGCGTTTTTTAAAGACAAGGTAGAGCAGATCATTGAGTTGCCAGACCGCGGAGGGTCGGCTGTGATTCGTAAGGCCTAGAGAGGACGCGGTGCGTTTGGGGGAAAGTGATGGCCTGTAATCTCGCATCAGCCGTCGGGTATTTTTACGCCCTCGTGAAAACAGCCCAAATAAGACATTCTTCTCCCACTGGGAAGGACTGATATTTTCTCGTTCTCTAGTGGCTCTTTGTAACTCTTAAGGAAATAAAAGAATTAATGGGAAAGGAAGCCACCTTATCTTCAAGCAGAAGACAACAACGCAGGCGCTCTTATCGTGTGCTGATCATTTCAAGGGGGAACATTAGACCGGAGATACAACTTGTTCAGCGCCTCTATGAAGCCGGGATTGATCTCGTTTTTATTAGGGACCCTTCCTTTCTAGCCATGGACAAGTTGGTAGGATGGAAGGTTCCAACGGTCAAAATGACCTTACATTCCCATTTTGACTGGGCGGGCATCAAGAGGCTCCGGCAGATGATTCGCAAAGAAGGTTTTGATATTGTTCATGCATTGGCCAGTCGCCCGTTGTCCAACAGCATATGGGCCTGTTATGGAACAGATGTTAAACTGGTTGCTTTTCGCGGCGTCATCGGACATGTCCACCGATGGGATCCGAGTGCTTGGATCAAGTACCTCAATCCTCGCATTAATCGGTTGATTTGTCTCTCTAAAGCAGTAAGAGATTACTTGCTATCAGCGGGAATCAGGAGAGACAAGCTTGTCACAATCTATTACGGGCAGGACCCAGAATATGATAAATGTAATAAAAGAGTCGGTCTCGATCAGTTCGGAATCCCCCCTGGAGCTTTCGTCGTTGGTTGTATCGCTAATATTCGGCGTGTTAAGGGAGTTGATGTCCTTATCAGGGCGGCCCATTTTTTCCCGGAAGGGTCCCCAGTCCATTTTCTATTGATCGGAGAACTACGCGATCCTCTTGTTAAAAAACTGGCGAATGATCCGAAAATCTCCCATCGGATCCACTTTACAGGTTTCCGTCCTGATGCCACAGCAATCATCAGAGAATGTAACGTGGCGGTCGCTCCCTCCAGGATGGAGGCCTTAAATATTGGGATAATGGAGGCGATGATCCAAGGGGTACCGCCGGTAGTTACTGATGTGGGTGGATTGCCGGAGCTTGTTGTTGACAAAGAATGTGGTTTCGTGGTTCCTCCTGAGGATCCGTCAGCCCTCGCAAAGGCTATTCTCCGGCTGTGGCGTGATCCCCTGCTTTGTCAGACCTTGGGTCTGAAGGCGAAGAAGCGGATTTTGGAGCAGTTCAATATTGAAAGGACTGTCAGAGAAACGATCGCTTTGTATGAAGATCTGGTTGCTTCAAAGTGAAGAGGGTCTATTCCGATCTCCTGCAGCTATTTTCAGGCCATTTAAAAGTTAGGGTTTTTCCCTGAGGTCTTTAAGGATTTGTTTTAGATTATCAGGATGATTGATCTAGGGAATATTGCTTGGATATGAGTGTATGAAAAAAACTGTTTTATTAGATCTTGGAAAGCTGAAGGATTTGTGTTGCGGACTCGGTCAGGTTTCTCACCAATTAGGAATGAAACTTGATGGATATGATGACGAAGATATAAAAATAAAATTTTTGTTGCCTCATGGGTTTAGTCGAGTCTTTAAAGCTGAATCCGAGCCGCTTTCGCTGAGACGCAGATATTTCCCATTTATTTGCAAAAAATATGATCTATGGCATGCCATACATCAAGATTCTGCATATTTCCCTTCCAGTCGATCGGCTCCCTATGTTCTAACGATTCAAGATTTAAATTTTTTAGAGGAAAAAAGCCGAAGCAAGGCTCGTAAGAGACTGAAGAGATTACAACAAAAGGTATCGAGAGCCTCTGTCGTCACTGTCGCTTCCAAATACACAGAACAGATTGTTCGGAAGAATCTCAACTTAAAAAGGGGCAATCAAGAGATCCCCGTCTTTACGGTTTATCAAGGGATCGATTTATCTGTAAGCCCGCAGAAAAAAATAAATTTTTCTCTTTCGGGTAAATTCTTATTTACTATTGGGACAATTTTAGACAAAAAAAATTTTGGCGTCCTGATCAATTTCTTGAAGCGTTTACCGGACTATCAATTGGTTATTGCAGGCCGGAAGGATACAGAGTACGCGAGGATGATCGAAAAAAAAGTTGAAGCACTCGGGTTGGGAGGACGCGTTATTCTTCCTGGAATGATAAGTGAAGAGGAGAAAAGATGGCTTTATCGTTATTGTGAAGCCTTTGTTTTTCCCTCGAAATATGAGGGCTTTGGTATGCCGGTTCTGGAGGCGATGTATTTTGGGAAGCCGGTCTTTCTCTCAACATGGTCTTCACTTCCTGAAATAGGCGGCGAATATGCTTACTACTGGAAAGATTTTTCCCCTGAAACAATGGAGAAAGTCTTTCTGATGAAAATGGCGGAATTTAGAGCAAATCCCAACCGTTCTAAAGAGATTAAAGAATATGCAGAACGCTTTAATTGGGATAACACCGTAGGTGCCTACTTAAAAATTTATAAGGATGTATTGGCAGGAAAGTCGTACCGATAGGGGTGATGTTGCCTCAGGGTCTGTCCGATAAAATTTCTTCAGCTATTTTCCTGTGCTTCGATGATCCCTTAGGTATCCTTACTGTCCTGTCAAAATAAAAAGGGATGGTCTTTTCCATCGACTTTAATGAGGTTGAGTCAATTCGATAGAAAACTTCTCTATTAGGGAGGTGTTCTTGTGGCGTCGGTGGACGGCTTGCAGGCGAGTTATAACTGAAAGTGGTGTATTGAGTACTTGAAAAAAAGCGGCGTATCTGGTTGATTTGAAACTGCGAATGAATCAAACAACCTGGAGGATACGCCACCATGAAAGATCATACCGTTATTTCGTTA
>DUAG01000023.1 GCA_012960925.1 Candidatus Manganitrophaceae bacterium | reverse complement strand
CCGGCGCCTGGTCAACGAACCGATCCGAGTGCAAAAGGCCCAAAACCTCTTGCTGTTCGTCAGGACTCAAAGATCGGGCGGGCTTTGGTCGCGGCTTTGGTGGGCCATATTTCTCCGCAGGCGGCTTGATCCGCCGGTAGAAAGTTGCCCGTGACAGCTCTAATTGCTGGCATGCAGGCTTGATATCAAACTCTTCCTGACTTTCCACAAGCGAATTCAAGAGCAATTCTCTCTCTCTTCGGCTTCGAGGATCTCCGCCACTTTTTTTTGGACTTGAAAAGGCGGCGATAAAATTTGTGATTCTTTTGTTTGGCCATAGCGGAATCCTCTTGAGATTTGGAAATCGTCAAGGGCTACCAAAATCATGGCCGTTGTGGAGGGAGCCGATGGACGGGGACCATATAGTGCATACGAGCTTACGAGCCTGGTCCAGGCGATGACGAAGACGAGCATTCTCTCGTTCAAGTTGCTCGGAGTGCTTCTTCCACTTAGCATCCGGTTTGGTCGTAGGCCCGCGTTTGCGAGTTTTGAGAGCGTCGATGCCGCCATTTTTATAAAGTTTACGCCAATCTCTAAGGTGAGAAGCATAGAGGCCCTCTTTACGGAGAAGGGCGGCTTGTTCACCATGAGGAAGGGATTCGGCAAGCTGCACAATGCGAGCTTTGTATTCAGCGGTGAAACGTCTGCGGGTGGGCTTCTCAAGGACCTCAGGCGAGGGCGTTTGAGACTGCTGTGGCTCGCTGCTGCCATTGCTTGAGGGGCCGGCTGCTTTCGCACTCTTCATCGAAGATCTTCTCTTCTTCTTTGAACTCATGAAAACTTCTCCTGCTTCTACAGTAACTTAGAAGTAGCAGGTGTCTCAAATGATGTTGGCAGATAGGGGAGGGATTGAGATATCTGAAGGATCTTCCCCTTCAAACCCTCGATTTAACTGAATGTGATCAAATCACCGACGAGGGATTGAAAGAGCTTAAAGATCTTCCCCTTCAAACTCTCTCATTACATGGCTGTCTTGAACTCACCGACGAGGGATTGAAGACCCTCAAAGATCTTCCCCTTCAATCT
>DUAG01000022.1 GCA_012960925.1 Candidatus Manganitrophaceae bacterium | reverse complement strand
AAGCCTTCTGCGCTTCGCGCCTGGCGCCCCGTTATCGTGGCGCCTTTGGCACATTGCCCCGTGGATGCGATCTGGATGCGTTAATCCATCGCGCTTTACCCGATTGAACTAACCGCTGTGCCCGACGTCAGGATCATCCAATAGGCCTGCTGGGCTGACCGCCGGGTCGCTGCTTTTCTTGACACCCTGCTGTAGTTTTTCATTCCGGCAAATGTGACGGCCGTCACTTGTCTGGGCGTTTAGTTGTCTTTTCCTCTTGCCGCTACCCGCGCTGGTTGTGAATTTGTAAAAAACATCACTGCCACAGATGCTTCGATCGCAGATGATGAGTTCCACACAAACACTCATAACAGCTAAGAGGCAATACCATGAACAAAGACAACGTACATCAACGGAACGATAGAACCAACGAGTTCAGAACAAAGAAAAATATTTTTTACGAAGTTTGTGAGAATCGAGATTTCTGGATCTTTTCGATAATCCTTAGTCTGGCCTTGATCTTCGCAATCCCTGCGCCGGTCGTGTTCGCTGGCTCTGCAGATGAGATTACTGATGATAGGGAAGCGCGTCGGCACGCGATGCTTCAAGCGTGGCTGTTCGAAGACCATACAAGAATCACTCATCCAGAGGACAGGGAAAAATACAATTTGCCGCCTTTGGGAACAGCTGAAGCGAAAAGGTATAGCCCCCCCGAACCGCTTTTCTCCATGGCACCTCTGGACATTGCGGGAGAGGGGCCCGATCTTTGGAAGTATGCGAACAAGAAGAATTTGGAATATCAGCGAGAATGAGGCTTTGGGAAAAGTCTGACAATTTAGAGACGGCGTCCTTAGGGCGCCGTCTCTTCAGTTTTAACTTCACTTTCGTCTCTTTTGAACATTTTCGACCGGGTATTTTGTAGGCTTTAGCGGGGATCACCCAATGAGCCTCATGGGTGCGCATAATCTCGCCTATGCCTGTACGCTTCAATTGCCTTTTGTCGCCCACCGCTGATGCTGCATCTTTATCACGCTAATCGTTTGGAGGATCTGGCCGAGCGCCTGGCCACGGATCAAAAAACACCGGCA
>DUAG01000021.1 GCA_012960925.1 Candidatus Manganitrophaceae bacterium | reverse complement strand
ACTCTCAATGAAAGAATCATCCGTTCAGCCCAGATCAAAGGAACGACCATCAAACACCCTAAGTCCATGCAACGTTCAATGGCTCATGAAGCATCCATTCATTCACGACATGGTCGTAATTGGTTAATGGCAGGAAACATGGAAGGGTCCATCTACCATTACAATATAGCTCATAAACTCAATCCCCAATCTGAAAGGATCTCTTCAAATCTGGCCCTCAGTCATTTCAATATGGCAGCTCAACTCAATTCAAAAACCAATCAAAGTGCAGCCCTCTTTCATTATCGTACCGGTTTAAAATACCAACCCAAAAATCAAGCCGCCATAAACAATCTGGCTTGGATCCTTGCCACTTCCCCACAAGAAAAAATCCGGAATCCAAAAGAAGCTCTGGAAATGGCCAATCAACTTAATCGAGACACTGGTAATAAAATACCTCAGGTTCTGGATACTTTGGCCGCATCTCAAGCGGCAAACGCTGAATTTCAAATGGCGGTAACTACTATAAAAAATGCTATTTCTTTGTTAAAAGAAAATCCTGATGCCAACTTGCTCAAGTCCCTACAATATCGTCTGAGCCTATATGATAATCAGAAAATATATACAGATAACGGATCTAAAGGCTGAAAAGACAGATATTATTAATTGTTTTTGAGTACTATTTACTCTCATTACAATATTGTCCTTTATCGGCTCAGATATTGACTTTTTGCCTGTTTTTACTGATATTCTATGAAATACAGTTAATAAAAATTATCCCCTCATTCCCAATTCATAGTTTAAGACTTCAGGCTGAAACCTTAAACCCCACAACTAACCCTCAATTTATTATGTTAAAGAAAAACCTAGGGCAATTCCTTTCAATGGTTGCCGCAATACTCATTCTATCTGTTTCTGCTCAATCAGAAGAAATTTACACTCAAAACTTTGATGATTTCGATAATGGCGAAATTGAATTGGGAGATGGCAGTATAATCGCTGGTGCAGCGGCTTCAATCCAAGATGGCCGTTTGCAACTTACCATTGATGGTCAGGGGCTCGGCTTTTCAAGCTTTTCCGTCCCTCCAATGGAGGATTCATCTAAAGGCTTCAGGATGACTTTTGACTATGAAATGTTTGACAGTGTCGGAGCAGAAGATCCGGCTGACGGCTTTTCGATAAACTACGGAGGCGCAGCCATGGGAGAACTCGGAAGTGCTGAGGAAGGCATGAACCTCAAAGGCGTTCAGGAAAATCTTTCTTTTGAAGTTGATACATGGAGGAACGGTGACGTTGAACAGGGGGTCAATATATCAGGCTATTCAAATGGCGGGGATCTGGGCCAACTCGCTTTCACAAATGGTGTAATACTTGATGATGGGCAACGTGTTGAGGGCACGATGGAAATCAGTTGGTATCCGGGTAAGGGCGCCTCCTTCATAACGACAGGCCTTAACACAAACGCCGATTTCGAAGATGTAGAAACCGGTAATTTTATTGCAAGCGATGACCATACATTCATTTTTTCAGCAAGGGTCGGTGGAGCGAACCAGGACCTATTCATCGATAATTTGATCATTGAGACCGGCGGCGGTGATGACAGTGACGGGGATGGTCTTCCAGACGTCTGGGAAACGGCTAACGATCTCGATCCTGGGGATGATACTGGAGATAATGGTGCAGAAGGAGATCCCGACAATGACGGGGTCACTAACTTTGACGAATATGAAAATGGAACAAACCCACAGAATGAGGATACCGATGCGGATGGCCTCGCTGACGGCGTAGAAAATGGCACGGGTGATTATGATGGCCCTGACGCTACAGGAACGAACCCCCTCATTGCAGACACGGACGGTGACACTCTCCTTGATGGCGTTGAAAATCCAACACTTCCATACGATGAGGATGATCCAGAATCACAGCCCGGCACAGATCCAAACGATTCTGATACGGACGGTGACGGGATTAGTGACGGCAGCGAAATTGCTAACGGCACAGATCCGACCACTGAAGACGAAGGTGATGAAAACACTTACAGTCAGAACTTCGATGGTTATGCCGATGGAACGACAGATCTTGATGATGGTACCGTCATCGCTGGAACGGCAGCAGAAGTTATTGACGGCAGACTTCAATTGACCAAGGACGGCCAGGGGTTGGGCTTTTCCAGTTTTTCGGTTCCGGCAATCCCGGGCTCACCAGATGGTTTCAGAATCACTTTCGACTACGAGCTCTATGATAGTCCAGGAAATAATAATCCTGCAGACGGATTTTCAATAAATTACGGAGATGCTCAGCTCGGAGAGCTCGGAAATGCCGAAGAAGGAATGGCCGGAGGGCAAGCCTTTGAAAACATTTCCTTCGAGGTGGACACTTGGCAGAACTTTGACGCCGAGCAGGGAGTCAATATTTCAGGGGTCGCGGGAGGCACTGACCTGCAACAGCTCGCATTTAATAACGGACCAATCTTAAATGATGGAGAAAAAGTTGAGGGAACGATTGAAATCCAATGGCAGCCGGACGTGGGTGCCAGTTTCACAACGACGGGAATGAACACTAACGCGGATTTCACTGAAGTGGAAATTCCTGACTTTGTTGCTAGTGATGATCATAACTTCATCATCAGCTCTCGAGTCGGTGGCGCGAACCAGGACTTCTTCATCGACAATCTGGTCATCCAGGTCGGAATCTTTGATGGTGACGATGATGAGGACAACTTGCCGGACTTCTATGAAAATGAAAAGACAGGTAACCTCACTGACTTGAACGGACTCGGAGACGGGCCAGGACCTGGTGCAGGAACGGGGGACTTTGATGGTGACGGACTCACTGACTTTGACGAATACGAAAATAAAACTGATCCTACCAACGAAGACACTGACGAGGACGGACTCAGTGACGGAGTCGAAAACGGCTCAGGAGATTACGATGGACCGGACGCTACAGGAACGGACCCTCTCATTGCAGACACGGACGGTGACACTCTCCTTGATGGCGTTGAAAACCCAACACTTCCTTACGACTCCGAGAATCCCACGACCCAGCCCGGCACAGATCCAAACGATTCTGATACGGACGGTGACGGGATTGGTGACGGAAGCGAAATTGCTAACGGCACAGATCCGACTACTGAAGACGAAGCTGATGAAAGCTCTTACCGTCAGGGCTTCGATGGTTTTCCCGATGGAACGCTAGACCTTGAGGACGGTACCATCATCGCTGGAACTGCAGCAGAGGTAGTTGACGGCAGACTTCAACTGACCAAGGACGGTCAGGGGTTGGGCTTTTCCAGTTTCTCGGTTCCGGCAATAGCAGGATCGTCCCGGGGTTTCAGAATCACTTTTGACTACGAACTCTATGATAGTCCAGGTGCTAATAATCCGGCAGACGGATTTTCAATAAATTACGGAGATGCTCAACTCGGAGAGCTCGGAAGTGCCGAAGAAGGAATGGCCGGAGGTCAGGCCATCGAAAATCTCTCCTTCGAGATCGACACCTGGAGCAATGGTGACCCTGAGCAGGGAGTCAATATTTCAGGGGTCGCGGAAGGTGCAGACCTAGGCGAACTCGCATTTACCAATGGCATCATCATCAATGACGGGCAACGGACCGATGGTAAAGTCGAAATCGTGTGGCAACCAGACCTAGGGGCCACCTTCATCACGACCGGACTGAACACGAACGCGGACTTCGTTAATGTCGGCACTTCGGATTTCACTCCCGATGACGATTACAATTTCATTATTTCTGCCCGGGTCGGAGGAGCAAACCAGGACCTCTTTATCGATAACCTTGTCATTCAAGTCGGCATCTTTGACTTGGACGCAGACGAGGATAACTTGCCTGACGTTTATGAAAATGATGTGGCAGGGAACATCACTTCACTAGATGGCTTGGGCACGGGGCCAGGACCTGGTGAAGGAACTGGAGATTTTGACGGGGACGGTATTACCGACTTTGATGAATTTGAAAATAGAACAAACCCGACCAAGGAAGATACTGACGGGGACGGCTTAGCTGATGGTGTTGAGAGCGGAACCGGTGAATGGGTCAGCACTGATGACACCGGAACGAATCCTCTCGAGGCCGACTCTGACAATGATGGACTCCTCGACGGCGTCGAGAATCCTGACCTTCCCTATGACCCGGCCAATCCGGAAGATCAACCAGGATCAGATCCAAACCTCGTAGATACGGACGATGACACTGTAAGTGATGGCCAAGAAATTGCCAAGGGAAGGGACCCATCCAAAGCCCAAGCAGCCCCAAGGGGATACGTTCAGGACTTTGACGGCTTCCCAGATGGAACAACTGATCTCGGTGACGGCAGTGTCATTGCCGGGGCAGCTGCAGAAGTTGTTGATGGCAGACTACACCTGACCAAGGACGGTCAGGGCTTAGGATTCTCCAGCTTTACTATCCCTGCAATCAAAGACTCAGCTAACGGATGGACCGTTACCTTTGATCTTGAAATCTTTGACGGACCCGGAGCAAATGATCCTGCGGACGGATTATCTTTCAACTACGGTAACTTCAGCCTCGGTGAGCTCGGAAGAGCAGAAGAGGGAATGGAGACTATCGCTAATGTAACGGATAATCTATCCTTCGAAATTGATACATGGAGGAACGGTGACGCTGAACAAGGTGTCAACATCGCTGAGCAAACTGACGGATTTAAGAATGACGTTGAATTCACCAACGGAGTCATACTTGATGATGGAGGCACAGTCTCAGGTCCTGTCACTATATCTTACAATCCGTCGACAGGTGCATCCTTCAAGACAGAGGGACTCAACACCAATGCTGACTTCGAGGACGCAGTACTGACGACATTCGTTGGAGATGATACCTTTAACTTTGGTATCTCGGCCCGAGTAGGCGGTGCCAACGAGGACGTCTTCATTGATAACTTTGTGCTGTCACTCGGGACCCTAGGTACACCTTTCCAGATCATCGAAGTGACCAGAGACGGGACCGAAGTAAACCTGACCTGGTCCTCAAAACCTAACAGGATCTATCTGATCGAAAGATCCGAGGATCTGGAGAACGATGCGGACGACTCAAATCGTGACGGAATTGTCGGGTTCTGGGAAGAGATCGATGACGGTGTCGAAAGTGAAGGCGAAACGACAACATTCACTGACGAGGTTCCAGAAGATTCTAAAAAGATGTTCTGGAGAATAACAGACATAGGGCCTGCCAATTAGGCTGAACCCCTATCAGAAAAATAAATAACCAATATAAATCTCAAGGGGGGCTGTCCATGAGGGCGGCCCTTCTTATTTTAATCGCAAAGTTGTAGCAACCCCAATACTGGAGTAAAATATGAAAAGAAAAGCCCCTCATAACAATCCTATCCAGCTCATAAAAACTGTGAAAAATCAAACACTGCTAACTGCCCTTCTTCCGCTCTTCTGCTTCATGCCAATCGTGCCGGCCATGGCTGAAACTTATGACCAAGACTTCAATGGTTTTCCAAATGGAACCACTGAACTTGGTGACGGCTCGGTCATTACCGGTCAAGCTGCAAGTATTGTTGACGGTCGTCTTCAGTTAACCCAAGACGGAGAAGCACTAGGATTTTCAAGCTTTTCAGTTCCAGCCATTTCAGGATCTTCACAAGGGTTCACCATCACCTTCGACTATGAGCTCTATGATGGGCCTGGGAGTAATGATCCTGCTGACGGGTTTTCACTGAATTACGGTAACGCTCCTATGGGTGATCCTGGACAGGCAGAAGAGGGAATGGCTGGTCGTTCAGGAGTCACTGAGAACTTATCTTTTGAGGTGGATACATGGAGGAATGGTGATGCGGAGCAAGGAGTTAATATCTCTGGAATTGCGAACGGAGCGGACGTAGGTCAGCTCGCTTTCAAAAATGGAACAATCCTTAATGACGGGCAACGAGTTCAGGGCAGCATTGAAATGAGTTGGGATCCCGGGACCGGGGCCTCGTTCACCACCACAGGAATGAACACAAATGCAAACTTCACGGGAACAGATACTGCTGGATTTAATCCTAATGATGATCACACATTTATCATCTCAGCTCGTGTCGGTGGTGCGAACCAAGACCTTTTCATTGATAACCTTATTATAAGCACAGAAACAAATGA
>DUAG01000020.1 GCA_012960925.1 Candidatus Manganitrophaceae bacterium | reverse complement strand
CGAAAAACGGTCCCCCCGGGGACCATTTGGGGACCACTTTGGGGTCCAAAAGCTGATTCGGATAAGAGAAATGAGCTCCCAGGGCGTCAAAGCCCGAATCTGCAATCCGGGGTCGCAAAAACAACTCTTACAGAGCTTGCTTGCGATGTTCAACGTCATACAGACGCTCAGAATTGGAACACCGACAGGCCCGAATCTGTGTGCCGTCGGTCAAACCGGTGGCGCGTAAGGAACATGCGAAGCAGAAGAAGGCGGCCTCACCGTCGGTCAACATATTCGGGCCTGTGTCATATTGGAGGATTAGGGTTTGTAGGAAGGCCTGTTTCCTCATTGCTTTTCCTCCTACTTCCTATTGGAAGGATTGTGTCACAGACGGACTTCGCGGCACGAGTTCGTGCTGACCTAATTTCTGCAGGAAGGGCCTCTTACAAAGGCTTGCTTGCTTGATGCTTGCTTATGTTCAAATTTGCGACCTGTTTTTGCGACCCCTCACAGAGATTCCGGCCTGTGTCATATGAACATAGGGCTTGTAGGGAAGACTGCGTCCTCATTGCGTTTCCTCTTATTTTCTGTTGGAAGGACTGCACAGACGGACTTCGCGGTACATTCAGACAGAATTCGGACGGCATCCTGGCTCCTCCTGGAGCCTCCTGAGGCCTTCTGAGCGTGTCGAATCCCTCACACCGGCCGGTCCGGAGGCCACCCGCGCGAGCCCACTCCCGCACTGGCCGACAAAAGAAATTCCCATTTTGATACCGGGTTGAACGCTGCGGAAGCCCTAAATCGGACGCCAGTATCGGGAAGGCCAGATCGAATGCCGCGCCAACAACACCGCTTTGTGCTGATTTGACTTTTCGGAAGCCCCTAATCCATTTTGGGGGGGTTGAACGCTTCGGAAGCCCTAAATCGGACGCCTTTATCGGGGGGCGCAGATCGAATGCCGCGCCATCGACACCCCTTTGTGCTGATTTGACTTTTCGGACGCCCCTCATCGGACGCCTTTATCGGCGAACGCAGACGACAGGCCGGGATCACGCAGAGGGGTCGCAAAAACAGCTCTTTTTCGGACGCCAG
>DUAG01000019.1 GCA_012960925.1 Candidatus Manganitrophaceae bacterium | reverse complement strand
ATCGTAGATTCTCCTCCTAAATTACTATATTGGAAAATTCTACTTCTGAGCACCTTTATATTTAGGGAGGATTACCACAGGGCAAAGAACAGCAACCGAATGCGAAATAACATCTTGACCTCCTTAACGAAATTCTATTTTGATTGACGGCAGTCAGAATTGAAAATACGTGCCCTGGAAGAATGAGTGATTGTGCTGGCGGTAGACTTTTAGTAGATTTTTAAAAAATTCCCCGGCCTCCGGGGGACGGAAGCCGGGGAATTCCGCCAAAGGGAAATCAATTAACCCTCTAGCGGTTTGAAAGACCGACAACCTTTTGAAGAATTTTTTCCCTTTGATCCTCATTCTTTGAGGCCAATCTCTGATTTGCAGAGATCACAACCCGTGTCGATTTATAACTCGGGTTCGGGAATTTAAGAGCCTTTAGAAAAGACGAAAACGATCCCCACAGCTTCCGTATCTTTACCTGAAGGTATCTCCCCTCTCTCATCCTCTGGAGTTCTGTCGTCGTCGGATAATGCCCAAGTTCCTGAGCAAGGCAATGATACGTTTCAATACATTGTGCCCTCCAGGAGGCGGCCCGGACATCGGCAAGTTCTTGCCCTTTTATTTTGTAGGCGATTCTCAACTTTTGCAGGTAGGGGAGGGAAATATTATTCACTTTGGCAACCACATTTAACTTTAAAAACTTCTTATAATCACTGAGGATTTTCTCCTTCGGGATTGCAAACCTTTTAACAGGCCGATAGTTAAACAATCCCATCGCGGACCCTTTGGTTAGAAGTTGTCTGACCCGCTCCCGGCTGAGTCCGACTTTCTCTCCGACTGCTCTCAAGGTTTCCAATTCCAGATAAAGTCGGTTCACTTCTATCATTTTGTCAATCACCGAAGGTTTTTCTGGTTCAGAAGACAGGTGAGGATCAGACCTGAATACAGAATGAACCTTCACTTCGATATACCTAGAAATTGGACGTCTTTCAATAATCTTCCTGATTGTTGAAGGAGAAACACCCAACTTCGAAGCAACCTTCAGAAGATCTACAGGATCTTTCACCATTTCAGTCAGTTTTAAATATGCCGGATATCCAACCTTACCTTCTGTAGAATACTTAATAGTCAGCATTCCCGCCTCCTCTTGAATCCCGGTGCGTGGCCCTGATTCCACAAACAAGTCCACGGCATGGACTAAATCACCGTGGGCTTATGGGTTCTCGACTAAATGACCGCCAGCCGTTCATTCTTAATACATACGATTATGATACTCAATATCAATATATGTACTGTACCGGATCTTATCCCTGCTGTCAAGCCCCTTAGAAAATAAATATGGATTACACAAAGGACAAAGTAATTCCTTCTATGCCGCAAATTTCAAAGACAGCTGGACCAAGTTCAGAGAGTATTGAAGCCTTCCTGTAAGGAAGGAAAACCGATTTTCCTTGACAGCTTAGGTGAAAAAAAGTTAGATATATGTGAAAAAACCGTTCTCATTCTGGAGGAGGAAATGAAAAAACTTGTTATTATGCTCATTTCTTTACCGATGGCATTGGGTCTTCTATACGCTCAACCCGTTGAGGCAAAGACGAAGAAGCCTCTAACGATCTGTCGCTGGATTAAAACATCCTGGATTTGCAGTGAAGCAACAAAAGGTCTTAAGAAGGCCAAGGCGATTCCCACCCTTGAAAAGATTTTCACTGAAGATTATGACCGCATTTGGGATGCGATGATTGCGGTGATGGAAGATAAGGGGTTGGCGGTCCATCCCCATGGCAAGATGAAGGTTAAGAAAAAAAAGGGAAGGATCAAAACCAAAGTCTTTCGTTACTTCAAGATATTCTCAGCCAAGCCCCCCGTGGTTGAACTGGACTTTCGGGATTCCTACAAGTTAAGGATCCAGAGAATAGAGGTTGAACTCCCTAAAGCCAAGGCAAAGGTCGCCTCTGCTTCCAAGGCCGATGCCAAGACTTCGGATAAGCCAGGCAAACCTGCCGATAGTAAGGTTGTAAAGGGGGAAGAAGAAGCCTCTGCTGCACCGACCGTCACCAGAGTAAAATTGACAATCAAACGAAAATTCCAGGTACACGATGATATGACAAGGAAGTGGCTTGCCGGGGATCCAGAAAAATATAAAGTCGGCTATACAACAAAATACCTGCTCGAAGCGATTGAGGCCAAATTGAAAGGTTCGGCCAAGTCGAAAAACCTGACCAACCTGATTATCACGCCACCCGTCTTTGTAAAATAAGATCCAGGCAGGATTGCCTAACCAGGAAGGGCCCTTTCTCCACTGTTATGGAAAAAGGGCCCTTCCTGGTTATACCCAATTTTAAAATATTCTCTGGAACAGAGGAGAACACAAGGACAACGCCCTGACTCTCGACTTGAACGATCTCAGACTTGCATTTCAGGGATGGGATGAGCTTGCATTTATTCGCGGTGTGATATAAGGCAGATTATTTATTTTTTCCTGAGGTAGACTCTTCTTTCTTATTAGAAGCCTTTGGTGTTGAAGATTTTTCTTTCTTTGACTCTGAGGACTTTTCCTTCTTGTCTTTTGCCTCTTTTTCCTTTTTAAGCTTTTCTTCTTTTTCCGAAACTTGCGGAAGCGTTGCCTCTGTCTCCGTCAATTCCAAAATGACCATCGGAGCCCTATCCCCATATCGGATTCTTGTCTTGATCAGCCGAGTATATCCCCCATTCCTTTCTGAAAATCGTGGTGCGATGTCTTCAAAAAGGGCAGAGACGACCCCCCGACTCATAAGATAAGCGTTGGCCAGTCTCCTGGAATGAAGATCTCCCTTTTTCCCCAAGGTAATCATTCGATCAGCAATCGCGCGAATCTCTTTCCCCTTTGCTTCTGTCGTCTCTATCCGTTCGTGACGAAGAAAAGAGGTCACGAGATTTCGATAAAGCGCTCTCCGATGAGAACCATTTCGTCCCAATTTGCGACCGGCCATACGATGGCGCATTTTATTCCCCTTCTCAAAAACCTAAAATAGAATATTTAACGGGTTATTTCCCTTCAGAGGAGATCTCCTCTTCTACCTCCATTCCAAGAGACAATCCCATCTCATGTAAGATCTCTTTGATCTCATTCAGAGACTTTCTTCCAAAATTCTTTGTTTTTAACATATCCGGCTCACTTCGCTGTACCAAGTCAGCAATCGTTCGGATACTGGCATTTTTCAGACAATTGGCCGCACGAACGGAAAGTTCCAGCTCGTGAACACTCCGGGAAAGGTTCTTATTATAATTCTTCCCTTCATCTCTCTTTGGCTCCTCGGTCTCCACTGGATCGTCAAAATTAACAAACAGACCCAAATGTTCTTTCAGGATCTGCGCCGCATGACCAAGGACATCATCAGGCCGAAGACTCCCATCTGTTTCTATCTCAAGAATGAGCTTGTCATAGTCGGTCACACGCCCAACACGGGCATTTTCTACTGAGAAATTCACCTTACGAATTGGGGAAAAAATCGCGTCAATGGGAATCACCCCAATCGCAGCTCCCTCCTCTTTGTTTCTTTCAGAAGCAACATAGCCCCGTCCATTCTTAACAACCAATGCCATGTCAATCTTTCCATCCTTGTCCAAGGTTGCGATATGGAGGTCGGGAGTCAGAATCTCAATGTCCGCATCATGCACGATATCTTTGGCGAGTACAGGGCCAGGGCCCTTTTTCTTCAAATGGATGACCTTTGACTCTCTCGCATGGAGTTTCAAACGAAGATTCTTGATGTTTAGAATAATATCGGTCACATCTTCCTTGACCCCCGGAATGGTCGAAAACTCATGAAGCACACCCTCAATCTTTACTGAAGTGACGGCAGACCCTTCAATGGATGAAAGGAGGACACGCCTCAAGGAGTTTCCAATGGTATTCCCAAAACCACGCTCAAAGGGCTCCGCGTAAAACTTTCCATAGGTATTGGAAAGCGTTTTCTTTTCAATTTCAAGCTTTTTTGGTATTTGAAAATCTTGTGTACTAATTGTCATAAGTGCCTCGCCCATTTTCCGTGGAAGCAACCTTGTTATCATCAATCTTTCAGGCTGCTTTTATTTTTAATAATTATCTCGAATAAAGCTCAACAACAAGTTGTTCATTTACAGGAAGTGCAATCTCATCTTTGCTCGGCCGGGCCTTTATCGTTCCCTTGAAATGTGCCTTGTCCAAATCCAGCCATGACGGAACATTCCGCGCACCCGCCCCTTCCAGCGCATCTTTGATCGGAAGGATCTCTCTGCTCTTCTCTCTCACCTCAACCACATCGTTGATGTCCAGGAGAAAAGACGGAATGTTGACGGGATTTCCATTGACGTAAAAATGATTCTGGCGTACCAACATTCGACTTTGCTTCCTCGAGGCGGCGAAACCCAGACGATAGGCAACATTATCAAGCCTGGACTCCAGCATTACCAACAGGTTTTCACCCGTAACACCTTTTCGTTGGTCCGCTCTATGGAAATACTGTCTGAATTGACGTTCCAACAAACCATAAATTCGCTTTAATTTCTGTTTCTCACGAAGCTGAAGGCTATACTCAGAAAACCGTTGTCGGCCCTGTCCATGCTGCCCCGGGGGATAACTTCTTCGGTCAATCGCACACTTTTCTGTCAAACAGCGGCTCCCTTTCAAAAAGAGCTTCGTCCCTTCGCGTCGGCAAAGCCTACAGGCAGGACCAATATATCTAGCCAAGAAAATACCTCCACTTCATTAAAATCATGACCCTTCTTCGTGTCTCAAGAGTCCTACACCCTTCTCCTTTTCGGAGGACGGCATCCATTATGAGGAATCGGAGTTACATCTCTTATGAGATTGACCTTCAGCCCGGCAGACTGCAGCGCGCGTATAGCCGATTCCCTTCCCGAACCAGGACCCTTCACGAAAACATCGACCTGTTTCATCCCATGTTCCATCGCCTTCTTTGCAACAACTTCGGCTGCCCGCTGTGCGGCAAAAGGAGTACTCTTACGCGATCCTTTAAAACCAAGACTTCCGGCACTCCCCCAGACAAGGACATTGCCACTCATGTCCGTAATGGTGACCAGAGTATTGTTAAACGTTGCCTGGATATGAGCGACACCCGTTTGAATATGACGCTTCTCTTTTTTCTTAGATCCTTTCTTCGTAGCCATAACAGCCTTTCCTTAATTTATGCATAAATTCATATTGAATGGGCCTTACTTTGTAAGGATCCGAGCATCTCCGCAACCCACCATGGAGAAGAAATGAGTGTTCTGAATATTTATATTACTTCTTCTTTCTCCCTACAGCTTGCTTACGACGACCTTTTCTCGTGCGTGCATTGTTCCGGGTATGCTGACCTCGTACAGGCAAACCCCTCCGATGCCGAATCCCTCGATAACAGCCAATATCCATCAAGCGCTTGATGTTCATAGAAACTTCGCGCCTGAGATCTCCTTCAACCTGATAGTCATTTTCAATGACTTCACGCAGACGGATACTCTCATCTTCACTTAAATCTTTAACCCGGGTATCATGGTCGATAGAAAGTTTTTTCAATATCTTTTTAGAAGAGGGTCGACCAATCCCTTGTATATACGTTAAACCTATTTCGACCCGCTTATCTCGCGGTAAATCAACCCCTGCTATTCGAGCCATGAACCTTCTCCATTAAAGTTAGCCCTGCCGTTGCTTATGTCGAGGATTCTCGCAAATGACACGGATTATCCCTTTTCTCTTGATAACTTTACATTTCACACAAATGGGCTTTACTGATGAACGCACTTTCATTTCAACCTCATTTCCCTAAAAAAAATTGCAACTATTTACCGCTTACGCCGCTCTCTATACGTAATCCGTCCCCTTGTTAAATCGTAGGGTGAAAGTTCTATGGTCACCGCATCACCAGGCATGATTTTGATATAGTGCATCCTCATCTTACCGGAAATATGGGCAAGAACGCGGTAGCCGTTTTCAAGTTCGACTTTAAACATCGCGTTAGGAAGGGTCTCAATAATCGTCCCCTGTACCTCAATACTTTCTTCTTTCGCCATAAAATATAATTAACCCGATGGAACGTGATCGAATACTTTTAGACCTTACTTAAAATTACGGGACCTTCTTTGGTCACCGCGATAGTATGTTCAAAATGGGCGGATAGACTTCCATCTGCAGTAACCGCCGTCCAGCGGTCTTCCAGTACTTCCACCCCGCTTTCACCCATATTGACCATAGGCTCAATGGCCAGGACCATCCCCTCACGGAGCCTGGGACCGCGGCCTTTCGGCCCGAAGTTCGGAACCTGCGGCTCTTCATGCAATGAACGGCCGATGCCATGACCGACAAAATCTCTGACCACAGAATAACCCGCCGCTTCAACATGCGTCTGTACCGCATGTGATATATCTGATAAACGCCCGCCCTCTTTCATCTGATCAATTCCGGCATAGAGTGATTCTCGTGTCACACGAATGAGTCGTTCCACTTTCTCACCCACTTCACCGACGGGAACAGTAATGGCAGAGTCACCATAAAAACCATCATAAATCGCCCCGAGGTCCATGCCGACAATATCTCCTTCTTTAATTTTTCTATCAGAGGGAATTCCGTGAACAACTTCCTCATTTATTGAGATACAAAGCGTCGCGGGATAATCCCGATAGCCCTTGAACGCTGGAATCCCGCCCCGCTCACGTATTCTCTGTTCAACAAAACCATCAAGTTCCTTTGTCGTCATGCCAGGCTCAATATAGGCCTTTAATGCCTCTAAAGACTCCGCAACGATCTGGCAGGCGGATGCCATCTTGGCCACTTCTTCTTTCGATTTTAAAATAATCATTGATCGTTCAAGGGTCGAACTCAACCTTTATTGGTCTCCATCAGAGGGTTTCCCCCTCCAGCATCAAACAGACTCAATCACACTCCACACACTTTTTGAGATCTCCGAAATCGTTCCACTGGCCTCAATATTCTGAAGATCTCCCCTTTTTTTATAATACTCGATAAGGGGTGCGGTTTCATTCTTGTAGACGCCCAATCGGGATTTAACTGTCTCGGGGCTATCATCCTTCCTCTGCATTAAGCCTGTACCACAATCGCACTGACCTTCATGCATTGGTGGGCGATAAACCAAGTGGTAAGCCTTGCCGCAGGAAGGGCAACTCCGCCGCCCTGAGATTCGTTTTATCAGGGTCTCTTCATCAACATAAAAGTTAACGACATGGTCGATCTTTTCATCTGCCTGGTCGAGGATTTCGGTTAGAGCCTCTCCCTGCCTGATCGTCCTTGGGAAACCGTCAAGGATGTAGCCCTTCCGGGCATCCTCCTCTTTGAGGCGTTCACGGATCACCTTTATGATAACCTCATCGGGAACAAGTTGACCTTTTTCAACATAGGCTTTTGCCTCCAGACCAACAGACGTCTCCTTTCGCATTGCCTCCCGAATAATGTCCCCCATCGCGATATGGGGAACGGTATACCGTTTGGACAAAACTTCCGCCTGTGTCCCTTTGCCGACACCCGGCGCTCCCAGAAAAAGAAGACGCATACAACATCCTTCGAAAAAATTCTCTTAAAAACCCCGGCCCTTCAACTTCCCTTTTTTCATAAATCCTTCATAATTGCGCGTCAGCATATGCGTTTCAATCTGCTGAGCCGTATCCATTCCCACGCCGATGACGATCAGGAGAGATGTTCCGCCAAACGCAAAAGGGACGTTAAATCGATAGATCATGATTTCAGGAGTCACCGCGACAATTGCAAGATAGACGGCCCCGGCAAACGTAATCCGCGTTAGTACCTTGTAGATGTAATCCGACGTTCTTTGGCCTGGGCGTATCCCAGGAATAAAACCACCATATTTTTTCATATTATCGGCCATATCCACCGGATTCAGAACAACGGCGGTATAAAAGAAAGCAAAAAATATAATAAGAAGTGCATAAACGAGCGTATAAAAAAGAGTTCCGGGCGAGAGATTTCTCCCGATCGCCTGAACCCAGGGAACCGCGACAAAACCTGCAATCGTCGCTGGAAAGGCAATAATAGAAGAGGCAAAGATCGGAGGGATAACGCCCGCGGTATTGATTTTCAATGGAATATGCGTGCTCTGCCCGCCGTAAATCTTTCGGCCCACCACTCTTTTCGCATATTGGACGGAGACCTTCCTCCGCCCACTTTCTAGAAAAACGATCGCAACAACAAGACCCACCATCATCACAGCAAGAAGCACCAGGAAAATAAAGCTGATCTGCCCTGCCTGGAAGAGTTGAAAGGTATTAAATACCGCAGTCGGCATTCGAACAACAATCCCGGCAAAAATGATTAAAGAGATGCCGTTCCCTATCCCTCTTTCCGTAATCTGTTCGCCCAGCCACATCAGAAATGCGGTTCCTGCCGTAATCGTAATCATCGTCATCAACCTGAAGGCCCATCCAGGATTCTGAACGAATCTCCCCTGCTCCATCCCTTCCAGTCCAATCGCTATCCCGATGGCCTGAACCAAACCGATACCAATCGTTGCAAACCGGGTATACTGCGTGATCTTCTTCCTCCCGCTCTCCCCCTCTTTTGCAAGCTTAGAAAGCGTTGGGATAACGACGGTCAGGAGTTGAAGAATAATCGAAGCAGAGATGTACGGCATGATTCCCAGGGCAAAGATGGTCAAACGGGAGAGCCCACCTCCTGAAAACATATCGAGGAAGCCCATTAACGCGCCTCCTCTATCCGTCAGAAAATTACTCAACTCTTCATTGTTTATGCCAGGCGTCGGGATATGCCCGCCCATACGATAAACAATCAGCATCATCGCGGTGAAAGCAATCCGCTGCCTTAGTTCCTCAATCCTGACAACATTCTTTAAACTGGTAAAAAAACGTTCGAGCAACCCGATCCCCTAAGAAATAATCTCAGTCCGCCCACCGGCATCCTGAATCTTTTTTGCAGCCTCCCGGCTAAACTTATGCGCAGAAATTACGAGCGGTTTACGAAGATCCCCACCGGCCAGCACCTTAATCTTCTCTTTGGCTTTCTTAATCAAACCTGCCGCTTGAAGTGCCTGCGGATCTACAATCGCGTCCGGCTCAAAGCGATCCAACCTTTCCAGATTGATGATGGTGTATTCTTTCCGGAAAATATTTGTAAAACCACGCTTGGGAACCCGACGAATCAGAGGCTGCTGGCCTCCCTCGAAACCGGGACCTTTGGTTCCTCCTGATCGGGCGGCCTGGCCTTTATGCCCCTTGCCCGATGTCTTGCCATGGCCCGAACCGGGCCCGCGGCCTATCCGCTTTTCCTTCTTCTTTGCCCCCTTTGCCGGAGCCAAATCAGATATCTTCAAGAAATCTCCTTCACATCCAAGAGATGAGAGATCTTCTCCACCATCCCCCGTATTTGTGGCGTATCTTCTCGGACGACCGTCTGGTGCATCCTTCGAAGGCCAAGCCCGGCAACAACCCGCTTATGCTTTCCAGGCCGGCCAATAAAACTTCTTCGCAATGTAATCTCTAGTTTCTTCGACACGATCACTTACTCCGGGACAGATGCATCCATCCGCCTTAATTTCATGATATCCGCAGGATCTTTCAGTTGAGTAAACCCATTTATCGTCGCACTGACCACATTGACCGGATTTCCTCCCCCAAGGCACTTGCTCAAAATATTCGATACCCCTGCCATTTCCATCACGGCCCGAACAGCCCCTCCTGCAATAATCCCGGTCCCGTCAGATGCCGGCTTCAACATAACTCTTTCCGCGCCAAACCGACCGATCACCTCAAAAGGGATCGTGGAATTCTTCAAAGGAACACGAATCAAATTCTTTTTTGCATCTTCTATGGCCTTGCGGATCGCCTCAGGAACTTCTGAAGCCTTTCCCTTCCCCGCCCCGACATGTCCCGCCCCATCGCCAACAACGACTATGGCAGAGAAAGAAAACCGCTTCCCCCCCTTAACCACCTTTGCACAGCGATTAATGAAGACGACCTTGTCCTTCAGTGTTAGACCCTCTGGACTAATTCTCTCCAATCACAACCTCCTCCCAACACCTCCAACACATCTCTGCCCTAGTACACATCAAAAAACCAAGCCACCCTCTCTGGCTGAATCGGCGAGCGCCTTAATCCGACCATGATAAATATAGCCACCCCGGTCAAAAACCACACTCTCAATATTGGCCTTTTTCGCAAGTATTGCCAGTTGGGTCCCGACTCCCTTAGCAACTTCAATTTTCCCGCCGTCCCTTGTTTCCCCCCGTCCTTTCCCCCCTTTTTCCAAGCTGGAAGAAGCAACCAGGGTTTTCCCGGAATGATCATCAACAATTTGGGCATAAATCTGATTCAAACTTCGATAGACAGAAAGCCTCGGACGGTCAGCCGTCCCCACGATTTTCCGCCGAACGCGACGATGCCGTCTCTCTCTTGCCAACCTCTTTTCTTTTGATGTGATTTCCATGAATCGTCCCTACTTCCCTGTCTTTCCTTCCTTCCGGAGGATTTTTTCGCCACGGTATCTTATTCCTTTGCCCTTATAGGGTTCAGGCTTTCTTAAGGCACGGATGTTTGCTGCAACTTGACCGACCATATATTTATCGATCCCTTTAATCGTTAAGGTTGTCTGTTTTTCCACCACGGCATCAATCCCTTTCGGGAGATCATAGTAAACCGGATGAGAATAGCCCAGGCTGAAGTTCAAAACCTTTCCCTTGAGGGCGACACGGTAGCCGACCCCTTTGATTTCAAGCACCTTCTCAAAGCCTACAGAAACCCCTTGAACCATATTATTTATTTCACTTCTGGATAGACCATGAAGGGCCTTATGCCGAGGCTCATCGGAACATCGGGAAACAAGCACACAACCCTCCTCAATCGCCACTTTTGAATCAAGGCGAATTGCGGTTTTGGCCTCTCCCTTTGGACCCTTGACATGAACCATGCCCGCATCCACCTTTACCGTGACGCCGCTTGGAATCGGAATCTTTTTTTCACCTACCCGAGACATCGATTACTCCCGTATATTACCAGACATAACAGAGGATCTCTCCTCCCAACCTGACACGCCGCGACGCACGATCTGTCATCATCCCCTTCGAGGTCGAAAGGATCGCAATACCCAAGCCCCTCTTAACATAGGGGATGGCTGCCTGCCCAACATAAACCCTTCGCCCCGGGGTACTGACCCGCTTCAAATCGGTAATCACAGATTCCTGTTTCCCGCTGTACTTAAGAAGTACCCTTATTTCACCTTTTCCCGGATCACCGGCCATCACCTTATAGGCCCGGATAAAGCCTTCTTCTTTTAGAATCCGGGCGATCTCCACCTTTTGCTTAGAAAGGGGGATATACACAATTTCATGTTTCCGCTGCTTCGCATTACGGATTCGAGTCAACATATCTGCTATTGGATCGGTCATTACATTACTCCGAGACTAAAATATCACCCATATTCCAAAACTCTGAAATTTGGAGTCCTTCCCACTCAACAAGTTGAGCGCCATAGAAATGCTACACAAAACTACCAACTCGACTTGGTAACGCCCGGAATCTCTCCTTTAAGGCTGAGCATACGGAAACAAATTCGACACATTGAAAATTTCCGCAGATAACCCCGAACCCGACCGCAAACCAGACACCGATGGTACTTTCTTACACCAAACTTGGGCGTTCTCAACGCCTTCGCAATGAGAGATTTCTTAGCCACCTTTTTCCTCTTTCGTCTTTCGGAAGGGAAAACCGAGCCCTTTTAAAAGCGCTTTTCCTTCCTTGTCATTTGTCGCCGTGGTCACGATAATAATATCCATACCATGGATTGCGGAGACATCATCATAATTAATTTCAGGAAAGATCAACTGCTCCCTGATCCCCAAGGCATAATTCCCTTTCCCATCAAATGCCTTGAATGAAATACCCCTAAAATCCCGAATCCGAGGCAAGGCCGCATACAAAAGGCGCTCAAGGAACTCATACATCCTTGATCTGCGCAAGGTCACCTTGCATCCAATCGGCATTCCAGCTCGAATCTTGAAGCCGGCAATCGACTTCTTCGCCTTTGTGATCACCGGTCTCTGACCCGTAATGATCCCCAACTCACTCACTGCAGCGTCCAGTAATTTTGAATTGGTAATCGCCAGCCCCATACCCACATTGAGGACAACCTTTTTGACTTTCGGAACCTGCATTTTATTGGCATACTGAAATTCCTTCATCATCGCCGGGTGAATTTCCCCACGATAACGATCAATCAGAGCCTCGACTTGAACTGTTTTTGCCATAATCCCATCTCTTTATTAAAACAACTCCCCAGTACAGATCCAGCCTACACCTCTTTATCCAGAACCTCTCCGCAACGACGGCAGGTCCTCATCTTCTTCCCGTCTTCCAGCCGCTTCATTCCCACACGCGCCGGCTTATTACAATTTCCACAAAGTAACATCACATTAGAGAGATGGATCCGCCCTTCTTTTTCAATGATCCCTCCCTGGGAGTTCTGCTGGTTCGGCCGGACATGTTTTTTTAAAAGATTCAACCTTTCAACAACAACGGATTCTTTATCATATAGTACGCCGAGAACCTTCCCTTCTTTCCCCTTCTCTTTCCCTGATGTGACACGAACGAGATCGCCCTTCCTGATCTTCGTTCTCACAACTGCCGCAACCTTCATCCGACTTCTCTCCTTAAATATCGCTTAGCCCCAAAGATCTAAGCCTGGAACCGGGTCCTACCCCCTAAATAACCTCAGGAGCAAGTGAAACAATCTTTGTAAACTTTTTCCGTCGAAGTTCCCGGGCAACCGGTCCAAAAATACGGGTCCCAATCGGCTCACCCTGCGGATTAATCAAGACCGCGGCATTACGGTCAAACTTGATATAGGAACCATCTTCTCTGCGGAGGCCCTTCCTCGTCCGTACAATCACCGCCTTGACGACATCACCCGTTTTAACATTTGCCTTTGGAATCGCTACCTTAACCGTCGCGACAACGATGTCTCCTATCGCCGCATAACGTTTTCTGGACCCCCCCAGAACATGGAAGCACATCAGCCTCTTCGCCCCCGAGTTATCTGCCACATCAAGCATGCTATAGATCTGTATCATTTCAAATACCCAATTCTTGAGAGAAGATCAATCTGACTACACCGCCTGGACAACAAAACATGCCTTTATGTAGCGCGCACCAAGACTTCAAGGACAACCCATTTTTTTCCCGCACTCAACGGACGGGTCTCAATGAGTTTTACCTGATCACCAACATGACAGTCATTTTTTTCGTCATGTGCCTTTAATTTCGTAGTTCTCTTGATATATTTCTTATAACGGGGTTCCTTGACAATACGATCGATCGCGACCACCACGGTCTTGTCCATCTTGTCACTGACCACCCTTCCAACAAACTCTTTTCTCTTTTTCAGCATTCTGATCCCTTTGAATCCATTATACGGAGAGGCACATCCAGAGAATTACCCTTCCTCCTGCAGCATCCGGGAAAAGGTAATCACCCTCGCAATATCTCTACGGACTTCTCTGATTCTGCATGGGTTTTCAACGTGCCCTGAAACCGCTTGAAAACGAAGATTGAACAATTCCTTTCGCAGATCCTTTTCCCTCTCGATCAGATCTTCTTTCGTGAGATCCCTTAGCTCTTTCGTATCCACTTACTGATCCTCGCGAGAAACAAATTTTGTCGCAATCGGAAGCTTGTATGCCGCCAAACGAAAAGCCCCTTTCGCTACCTCTGAAGACACACCATCCATCTCATAGAGGATACAGCCCGGCTTGACAACAGAAACCCAATACTCAGGAGCCCCCTTCCCTTTCCCCATACGCGTTTCAGCCGGCTTCTTTGTAATCGGTTTATCGGGGAAAACACGAATCCAGATCTTTCCACCACGTTTGACGTATCGCGTCATCGCGATTCTCGCCGCCTCGATCTGCCTGGCCGTCACCCAACCCGGTTCCAGGGCTTTCAGACCAAACTCACCAAAACTCAAGCTCGAACCTCGATAAGCCTTACCGGTCATCCGACCCTTCATTTTTTTTCTGAATTTTACTTTCTTCGGGGAAAGCATTATCTCCTATCTCCTCTTCCAGGCATCGCCGTCTCTTCCCGCTCCACCCCGGGAAGGATCTCGCCCCGATAGATCCAGGTCTTTACGCCTATCCGCCCCATGGTGGTTGCCGACTCCGCCACGCCATAGTCAATATCTGCCCTGAGGGTATGCAGAGGAACTCGCCCCTCCCGATACCATTCTGATCGCGCAATTTCAGCACCTCCCAGTCGCCCCGCACAGCGCACCTTAATCCCCTGGGCACCCAGACGCATGGCGGAGGCCACCGCTTTTTTCATCGCCCGACGGTACGCAATCCGCTTTTGTAATTGCATCGCAATATTCTCGGCAACCAACTGGGCATCCAATTCCGGCTTTTTTATCTCTTTAATACTGATATAGACCTGGTTTTTGGCCATTGCCTCCAGTTCAACCTTAAGCTTGTCGACCTCGGCACCCTTTCGACCAATAATAATGCCTGGCCGTGCCGTATGAAGCGTCAACTTGATTTGATTCCCCGAACGCTCAATTTCAATACGGGCAATCCCTGCATGAAAAAGCTTTTTCTTGACAATCTTCCGAATCCCCAGGTCTTCATGAAGAAGCTTGGAGTAGTCCTTCTCAGCGTACCACCTGGAACTCCACGTCTTGATATACCCCAACCTAAATCCGTAAGGATGGACTTTCTGTCCCATTACTTCTCCTTTTGAGAATCTGCGTCTTTCTTTTTCTTAGGAAGCGCCTTCTTAGGAGGCGCTTCCTTTTTAGAAACCACTGGCTTTTTAGTAGCCGTCTCTTTTTTAGGGGAAACCACTTTTTTTGAAGCAGGCGCTTTTTTAGATACACCGCCCTTTCCAGAATCACTCCCCTTTTTAGAGGCAACCTCTTTCTTGGATATAGTATCTTTTTTCGGAGCAGCCTTTTTCCCGGAAGCTGGACTTTTCCGGGAAGTTGCCGTTTTTTTAACAGGAGCCGTTTTTTTCTGTTTCACCGGCGCAGAAGTGGCCTTTCGATCCTTTTTCGCCGCCTCTTCTCCAGAGAGAACCAGCGTGATGTGACTGGTCCTCTTCAAAATCGTATTCGCCCGCCCCATCGCTCTCGGCCGCATCCTCTTCATCGTCGGCCCGCAGTCAACAAAGACCCTAGAAATCTTAAGGGTATCGACATCTCCCATTTCTTTTTGAGATGCATTCGCGACGGCAGACTTTAAGATCTTCTCGATGATCATCGCACCCCGCCTTGGCGTAAACTTTAATATCGTAAACGCTTCCTCAGCATTCTTCCCGCGAACCAAGTCGGCCACGAGTCTCGCCTTTCTAGGCGCAATACGAATATACCTTAGAATTACTTTTGCTTCCATGCTTCTAACTCACTCTATCCAAAACAGAACATTAGATCCAAAAAGACGATAGGAGCCCACTTCGGAAAGTTACTTTAAGGCGCTTGCTTTCTCTGTCCTAGCATGCCCATGGCCTTTAAAGAATCGGGTCGGGGAAAACTCTCCCAATTTATGGCCTACCATATTTTCAGTGATATACACGGGGATAAACTTCTTCCCGTTATGAACCGCCATCGTATGTCCGATCATTTCCGGAATAATCGTAGAACGCCTCGACCAGGTCTTAATGATCTTTCGGTCATTGGACGCATTCATCTTGGAAACCTTCTTGGCCAAATGTTCATCCACAAACGGCCCCTTTTTTAATGATCTCGGCATTGCCTTCCCCTAGTTGATGCAGTCAGCCTTCAACGACGCAGGCTACTTCCTCTTACGCTTACGAACAATAAACTTGTCGGTCTCTTTTCTCCGGCGGGTTTTAAACCCTTTTGCAAGTTGCCCCCATGGTGAAACCGGATGCGGGTTTCCTTGACCCGCCTTCCCTTCTCCTCCACCATGCGGATGATCGACAGGGTTCATCGCTACCCCCCGAACATGGGGACGCCGCCCCAACCACCTTCGCCTTCCAGCTTTTCCGTAAGAATAGTTCCCGTGATCAATATTTCCCACCTGGCCGAGTGTGGCCATACAGTCCAGACGAATCAAGCGAATTTCACCGGATTTCATCCGGATATTCGCAAAGGGTTTTTCCTTTGCCATCAACTGAGCTGAAGTTCCAGCACCCCGAATCAACTGGCCCCCTTTTCCCTTCTTAAGCTCTAAATTATGGATAGTGCTCCCCACTGGGATATTCTCAAGAGGAAGGGCACACCCAACCTTAATCTCCGCGTCCGGGCCGGAGGTAACACGATCATCCACCTTCAAGCCAACAGGCGCAATAATATATCGCTTTTCACCATCAACATAAAACAAAAGAGCAATCCGCGCGGAGCGGTTAGGGTCATACTCAATCGCTGCAACCCTGGCCGGAATTCCAAACTTATCCCGTTTGAAATCGATGATACGATATGCGCGCTTATGCCCTCCACCTCGATGGCGGATCGTCATCTTTCCCCGGTTGTTTCTTCCACCAGAGGAATGGACTGCTCGAAGGAGACTCTTCTCGGGCCTCGACTTTGTAATCTCGTCGAAAGTCAATCCCATCGCCGCACGACGCCCCGGAGAGGTCGGTTTATATTTTTTTACGCCCATTTTATTACGCGCTCATCTTTTCTTGTCGAATGAGAAATCTATCCCTCGAAAAGATCAAGCTTCTCACCTTTCTTTAAAGTAACGATCGCTTTTTTCCAGTCACGCCGCTTTCCAACAAAACGATTGAGACGCTTCGTCTTCCCAATCATATTAATAATGTGAACCTTGTCGACCTTGACGTTCAAGATCGCTTCAATCGCCTGCTTCACCTCTCTTCTGTTTGCTTCACGGCGCACAACAAAGCACACTTTATTGTAATTCTCCCGTAACGAGGTACTCTTTTCTGTTAAAAGAGGGCGAACAATAAGATCATGCGGATTCATGGGTCCCCCATACCTCGACCAGCCTGGAAATATCGCGCTGCGTTGTCAGAAGCGTATCGGCCAGGATGAGGTCATAAACATTCAGTTGACGAACTTCCAGCAGGTGGACATTGGGAAGATTTCCAATCATTCGATTGAGATCGTCCTGCTTTTGAGAAGTAAGCACCAGAATCCTTCCACTCAAGTCAAGCTTCTTAAGAAGAAGCGCCATGGTCCGTGTTTTTGCTTCTGTAAAGATAAACTCCTCCAGAACGACAAGGCCTTCCTCCTGCACCTTAGAGGCCAGCGCTGAATAAAGGGCCGCCCTTGCCTTCTTTTTTGGCATCGAGTAGGCATAGCTTCGGGGTCTTGGCCCAAAAACAGTCCCACCTCCCCGCCAGAGTGGAGATCGATTAGACCCGGCTCGTGCGCGCCCCGTTCCTTTCTGCTTCCATGGCTTTCTTCCTCCACCACGGATCAGACCTTTTGTTTTTGTCGCGGCCGTCCCCTGCCGTCTCGAAGCAAGATGCAACTGCACCGCTTCATGTAGGAGTGGCTTCGAAACCTTACCGCCGAAAACACGATCATCCAAAGGCATCGATCCTGTCTTCTTATTATGATGATTCTTAATCTCTACTTCCGGCATTACACGTCCTAATCTAAAGATCCATTCCTGTTAACGTAACTCTTATTTTTTCTTGCCGCCCCTGACAACAACCTCTTTCTTTACCTTCCCCTTGACCGACTTGCGTATCATGACCACCCCCTTGCTTCCTCCGGGGACGGATCCCCTCACAAAAACAAGGTTTTCTGCAACACGGACCTCGACCACCTCTAAACCCTGCGTTGTCACACGCTTATTCCCCATTTGTCCCGGCATACCTTTATTTTTCCAAACCCGCGACGGAGAGGCACACTGTCCGACAGATCCCGTAGAACGATGAAACATCGAACCATGACTCGCCGGCCCACCTCGATAATTGTGTCTCTTCATGACACCCTGGAAGCCTTTTCCCTTGGAAACTCCGGTGATATCTACATATTCCCCTTTTTCAAAAATTTCCGCAGTAAGGGTCTGACCTACACTCAATCCGCTCATGTCCCCGCCAAATTCCCTCAAAATCCGAGAAGGCTGAACACCCGCCTTTTTATAATGTCCTCGGGATGGCTTCGTGACACGGTGCTCTTTCACCTCATCAAACGAAAGTTGCGCCCCTGCATACCCTTCTTTTTCGGCGGTCTTCAACTGAACAACCTTACACGGTCCAACCTCCAGCACTGTAACCGGAACCAAGCGGCCTGCCTCAGAGTAGACTTGAGTCATGCCCAATTTATGTGCGATTAATCCGTTAACCATTGTTACATCTTCCCTTTAAAGTTTGATCTCCACATTGACACCCGCCGAAAGATTCAGCTTCATCAGCGCATCAACGGTGTCAGGGGTCGGTTCCAATATGTCAATCAAGCGTTTATGCGTGCGTATCTCAAACTGCTCTCTTGATTTTTTATCAACATGAGGCGATTTAAGAACTGTATATTTTGCGATTTTCGTCGGCAGAGGAATTGGACCCGCAATCTTCGCACCCGTTCTTTTCACCGTCTCGACAATCTCGCCAACCGATTGATCAAGGAGACGGTAATCATATGCCTTCAAACGAACTCGTATCTTCTGACTCACAAACACCCACCTTTTCTAACGAACTTCCCCATAGACAATCGAATTTCTACTTAATGATCTGAGTGATGACACCGGCACCAACCGTCCGTCCGCCTTCCCGTATCGCAAAACGCAATCCTTCCTGCATCGCGATCGGCATGATCAATTCCACTTCCATCGTGACGTTATCTCCAGGCATCACCATCTCAACGCCTTCCGCCAACTTCGAAACCCCTGTCACATCCGTTGTCCGAAGGTAAAACTGAGGCCGGTATCCGTTAAAAAACGGGGTGTGGCGTCCGCCTTCATCTTTTGTCAGGATATAGGCTTCCGCCTTGAAGACCGTGTGCGGCGTGATGGTTTTCGGTGCCGCCAAGACCATCCCCCGCTCTACTTCTTCCTTCTTTGTTCCTCGAAGCAAGATCCCAACGTTGTCTCCCGCCTGCCCCTCATCCAATATCTTACGGAACATCTCAACCCCGGTCACGATGGTCTTCCGGGTTTCTTTCACCCCGACGATCTCGATCTCATCTCCAACTTTCACGATGCCTTTTTCGATCCGCCCCGTCACGACGGTCCCGCGTCCGCTGATTGAAAATACGTCTTCGATCGGCATGATAAAGGGCTTGTCGATCTCCCGCTTCGGCGTGGGGATGTAGCTGTCGACGGCTTCCATTAATTTCGCGATCGACTCTTCTCCCATTTCCCCTTTGTCCCCTTCCAGGGCTTTCAAAGCGGACCCGACCACGATCGGGATGTCATCTCCCGGAAATTCATACTTCGACAACAAATCCCGGACTTCCAATTCCACCAGCTCCAGCAATTCTTTGTCGTCCACCTGGTCTGCTTTGTTCATGTAGACAACGATATACGGAACCCCAACCTGCCGCGCCAGTAGGATATGCTCCCGTGTCTGGGGCATCGGCCCGTCTGCTGCAGAGACGACCAGCACCGCCCCGTCCATTTGCGCCGCCCCCGTGATCATGTTCTTCACGTAGTCCGCGTGCCCGGGACAGTCTACATGCGCATAGTGCCGATTGTCCGTCTCATACTCCACATGGGCAATCGCGATGGTGATCCCTCGATCTCGCTCTTCAGGGGCCTTGTCTATCGAGTCATACGCCAGGTACTCCGCGCCACCCTTCGCTGCCAGGACCTTCGTGATCGCTGAGGTCAGTGTCGTCTTCCCATGATCCACATGCCCGATCGTCCCGATATTAATATGAGGCTTCGTTCGCTCAAATTTAGCCTTCGCCATCTATTCGCTCCTCCTTCTTCCGTCCACAAAACAATCTAATCCATGCAATTAAAACACTTGGAGCCCTCGACCGGAATTGAACCGGTGACCTCATCCTTACCAAGGATGTGCTCTACCAACTGAGCTACAAGGGCAACGCTGCTCTTCCCGGTTAATGACAGAACGAAGCCTGACCACTCCAAATTCCGACAATACGAACTACATACCTGGAGCGGGAAACGGGATTCGAACCCGCGACATCCAGCTTGGAAGGCTAGCGCTCTACCAACTGAGCTATTCCCGCATCGAACTTCTTCTCAAGTAAGCCCGGCTTCCAACCCCTTGATTGAAAAAAACACAACAAGGGGACAACTTATCAAAAAAAGATGCCCCTGGTGGGGAGAGGAGGATTCGAACCTCCGAAGCCCATAGGCGACAGATTTACAGTCTGTTCCCTTTGTCCACTCGGGTACCTCCCCAGTCGGAGAAAACCTTCCAAAACCAGTAACAACTCAGCCTGCCCCTCTTTGGCTTCGCGAGACCTATTCCTCCATCGCAGCGATGCTGTGGCACTCGAATCCTCGCATAGCAACACTATACGCTGTGGTTCTGCGCTCTTCACGCCTCGCCCTGGAGAAAAACATGGGCAGGCTAAATCGTTACACAACAGAGAATAATCGGAGCTGGCGAAGGGAGTTGAACCCCCGACCTGCTGATTACAAATCAGCTGCTCTACCAACTGAGCTACGCCAGCCAGCAACCTTTACAAAAACATAAACCTATGTAATAATAAGCGTTTGTGTTCAAGACCTCATACTTAGGAGACGAATAGAGAAACACCCCGATGGAGTGAGAAAAAAACAGGCATACCAAGGGAAACTACTGATTATAGTCTCTGTATTTTATACTGTCAAGTAGATTTTAAATGTTTTTTACTGATGAGTCAGGAGCGCAGGATCTTGGGGATTTGTTCCCTTCGTTCGTCCCTCCTGGAATTCCCCCTTAAGAACACCGGGGCATTTATCCCGGAATGATCAACTGTATTTCAACCCTAACGAAATAGCTTATTGTTTTTATTTAATGAGGAGGTCGTTATGTCAGTACGCATAAGAAAAATTTTTTTCTGGGCCGGTCTCGGGATCGTGCTTTTTACAAATGCCCCTTCGACGTCAGCATTTAATGCTGACCTTGATATAAACTCAGCCGTGACGAACAACCTCAACTTGCTGATCCAGGGAGGATTCGAGGACTTTAGTGAGGAGATCGGCCTTGCCGTCAGCTATCTCCCCCTTTCCCCGGCTGAACCCCTTGGGATCCTCGGTTTCGACATTGGGGTTGAAGTCACAGCGGTCGATATCAAACAGGACAGTCCCTATTGGAAGGTGATCGCTCCGGGCGCCCCCAGCCAGATTCCACTTCCTAAAATTCACGTTCAAAAAGGGCTACCATTCGGAATCGATGTTAGCGCTGTTTATGCGCGAGTGCCAAATTCAAACATTGAGATGGCCGGTGGAGCAATCAAGTGGGCCTTCATTAAAGGAAATACGCTCCTCCCCTCAATCGCCGTCAGAGCTTCATATACAAGGCTATTAGGTGTTAACAATCTGGATCTGGAAACCGCCGGGGCAGACATCTCTATCAGCAAGGGCTTTCTTTTCCTCACCCCTTACATTGGTTATGGGCAGGTGTGGATCAAAAGTAAAATAGTCGATCTTCCCGCTCCTTTAAATTTAGAGTCAAACACCACGCTTCCAAAACCATTTGTCGGCGTAAAGATTTCCCCATTACCCATCATCAACATCGTGGCTGAGGCCGATTTCAGCAAGATCACGCTTTATACTCTACGCTTTAATGTTGGGTTTTAGAAAGAAGGAAATCAACCAAAGAAGAGGGGGATGCACAGAAGCAGGACGCCCAGAAGGCCAAGCACCAGGCTGAACGGGAGCATCAGAGCGCTCAAACTATCATAAGGACGCTTCAGGGAGTGTTGCCCCCAGAAACCGAGGCCGATCCCTGCAATCCCGACAATCACCATAAACAGATAGAGAAGTTTCATTTCTAAGCCTTCATCATCCCGATGATCCAGAGGGCATAAAAGAAGATCGCGATCCCTCCCCAAAAAACCCCTCTTCTCATATTCCACTGATGTTCCGTATTAAAGGCCCTGAAGATAAAAAGGAGCGTTCCTGTAATCCACCCCCAGAAGCCGATTTCCAAAAGGATGGACCAACCTACATAGGGCCGCATCGGACGCTTCAAAATAGTCAGGGCCTCATCCCGTCGTTCGGCTTGACTCATTTTTTTACTCTTCTCAGAGGACGGAGGGGCTAAGGCCATCAGGTCAGCAATTTTTTCATCCGTCCGATCAATCCACGAACGACCCGGGGTATAGAAACTTCGTGTTGCGTAAAAAGCACTGCGAAGAGATCGGTACGCGATCAATGCGAGTTTCATGTCGGTCTCTTCGAGATCTCTTCCGATCTCCCAGAGCCGCTCGGCTGAACGTTCAACATATCCTCCCACCGGAAGATACCAGAGGATGGCCCGTTCATAATGCATGATCGCATCCCGGATGTTTCCCTTCGCATCGGCAATGCTGGCTTCTTTAAATTCATACCGTGAGGAAAGGAAGACCTTTACATAGATCAAAGAGAAGAACAGGACAACACAAAGCGCAATCGTCCTGATAAGCTTCATTCGTCCACCATTCAAACTCATTTGAAATCCCGCCTTTGAAAGAATGCCGAGGAAGCAAGCAACAAGAATAAAATATAGAGCAGCCCATAAGAAGCGCTCAAAAGGATTTTTCCAGGCAGAAGTGGGAGATGGTGAACCACCTCTCCTTTGATATTAAAGTTTTCCAGATTGGGCAGAAGATAATAGAAGAAGACGGTCAACTTCTCCAAGGCGAAATTCCCTGAAAGGCTGCCGATCCGATTTAAATCCTCGGTCAAATGGCCAATCACATAAATCGAAAAAGTAAACATCCCACTGAGAAATGGAGTTGAAAAAGTAGAAAAAAAGATGGCAACTGCCGCAACAACCGAAATTTCAATGAAGATCAGGAAAATCGCCTTCAGCAGAACAAGGTCGATCACTCCCTCATACAACCAGACCAGAAGAAAGAAAAAAAACGTCATCAAGAGGGTCTCCACTCCAAGGGTCAAGACAATGCCCAAATATTTTCCGATTAAGAATTGAGCCCTGTGGACCGGTTTTGCCAGGAGCGTGTAGATGGTCCGCTTTTCGATCTCTTTAGAGACAAGACCGATCCCGACGACAATCGCGATCATCACGCCAAAGAGGTTAATGCTGGCAAGGCCCATGTCCTTGATAATCTTACTCCGCTGGCCAACAGTCGCCTGATCGAGAACAAGAGAGCCACCCATCATCAAGAGGGCAAAGAATATAAGGCTGTACAGGATCTTGTTTCGGATCGCCTCCCTAAAGGTGTTTACCGCGATGGCCTTGACGGCGTTCATGGACCTTCCCCCCTCATCTCTTCTATAAAGATGTCTTCAAGGGTTTCCCGTCTCGGAACGATCGAGACAATCTTTCCTCCCTCCCGTTCTGCCCATTGAATGAGTTGTGGCAGGACCTCCTCATCCTGGAGTAAAATCAAACTCTCTTCGCCTTTGGTGGTGATCGACTTCGACAAGGGGTCGAGGGCATGGATCCTTCCCTCAGGGAGTCCTCTCACACAGACCTCTACAGATTTCACCTTTGGATTCAGCATCTCTTCCAGACGCCCGACATTTCGAAGCTGTCCTTTAACAATAATTCCCACCTGGTCGCAGATCATCTCCGCGTCCGAAAGAACATGTGTGCTGAAAAAGACGGTCTTCCCCTCTTCCTTCAGACGAAGAATGATGTCACGGACATCCTTTCGCCCCATCGGGTCGAGGCCCGACATCGGCTCGTCCAATATGACAAGCTTCGGATCGTTGATCAGGGCTTGCGCCAAGCCAATCCTCTGGAGCATTCCCTTCGAGTAGCGGCGAAGCTGAATCTGCTCTGAGCCTTTCAGTTTGACCAGTTCAAAGAGCATTTCGATCTTTTCTTTCCGTTCCCTTGATCCCATCCCAAAGAGCTGCCCGTAAAAATGGAGGAATTCTGAGCCGGTCAGATAATCGTAGAAATAGGGGCTTTCCGGGAGATAGCCGATTTCCCTCTTCACGGCAATCTCCCGGATCGACTTCCCAAAGAGGAAGGCCTCGCCCGAGGTCGGATGAAGGACCCCGATCAGCAGCTTCATTGTCGTTGTTTTTCCTGCCCCGTTTGGGCCCAGAAATCCAAAAGTCGTCCCACACTCGATTTCCAGGTTTAGGTCGCTCAGGGCCGTCGACTTTTTCATCCAAAAACCGCTTCGAAAACGCTTAGTCAGATGTCGTATCTGTATCGCCGGTATCATAATTGTCTATTCCTGAAAGAATACGCTTTATTTTTTTTTCGATATGCTCCTTGACAAGCTCATCCGTCGCGTTTCGATATGCCTCCCGGTAAAACCGAAGCGCCGCCTCGTTTTTATTTATTTTCGCATAAAGTCCCCCGGCCAAAGACTTTAGATAAGCCGGCGATCCCGGGAGGGAGGATGCCTTTTCAATATACGGAGCAGCCTTCTCTGCATCTTTCTGATGATAATAATAGTTAAATCCGATGTAGAACGGGAATTGCCACTTCTCCGGGTAGGCCTCTATCCCTCTTTCCAATATTTGATTTGCCCGATCCACCTGAGAGGCCTCAAGAGACAAAACAATCCCCCCAAAAAAATACGGGAAATCAAAAAGAGGATCAAGGTCAATGATCAGGTTCAGGATATGATGGAGCCAGGGGTACTCCTTATCCGTCACATAGTGATCACCGAAGTAATCAATTGTTTTAATCCAAAGCAGATCGGCCAGCACCTGATCATAACCCAATACCAGGAGTTTTAGATATTTCCCGGAAGGGAGATAAAGAAGCGATTCCTGTTCGACCGGCTTAAACTGCGCCAGTTTTTTTTGGAGCTGTGCCTGGCCGAAGAACAATGTAATCACAACAAAAACAATGAGAAGAGATCTTTTCATGATTAATAATGGCCGATTTTGTTCGATTCGAGAATACTTACCCTTTTACCAGAGAAACCTGTCTCATTTCTCTTCTCAAGCCATGCTTGAAACATCAACACATTCCACAGGAAATAATGATGATTGCGTTTTTCAGATCGATGTTCCAACCACTTCGTCCTGATCGATTCTGGATTGAGGATACCCTCTTCACGAAGTCGCTTTTCATCCAAGAGAGATTCCGCCCATTCTCTCATCGGACCCCGCAACCAAACATCAATCGGAACCCCAAAACCCATCTTCGGATGTTCAAATAATTTGCGGGGAATGTACTTACCTAAGATTTTGCGAAGCGGTTGTTTCCCTTCCCCCCGATGGATCTTCAGCGACATCGGCAGAGTCCAGGCAAAGGCCACCAGACGATGATCCAACATTGGAACGCGCGCTTCCAACCCAACCCCCATGCTGGCACGGTCAACCTTGGCGAGGATGTCGTCCGGCAGATAGGTCCGGGTGTCGAGATACATCATCCGGTGAATCAGATCGGGCGAATCGATCCACGCTCTGGAATCGCTGAAGACCGTTGGCGGCTCAGAAGAACCCAGTACAAAATCGGTTGGACGTGTCACATGGGAGACCATCTCACGATACATTTTCTCCTCTTCTTCGACCGACATGATCTCACCCAGCCTCTGCAACCTGTCACTCGACAGTAATGGAAGGGCACCTATCCTCCTTAAGACTCTCCCAATTCCCCCACGCCACTGTCTTGGGATGCATCCGATCTTTCCACAGACCCTTTGGCCGATAAAATAACGGGGATATCCCGAAAAGAGCTCATCGCCACCATCCCCTGAGAGGCTAACGGTCACATGCCGTCGCGCGAGCTTGGAGACAAGGATAGTCGGAATCTGGGAAGAATCCGAAAAAGGCTCATCATAGAAGGTCGACAAATCAGGAATGATCGCCATTGCCTCTTCAGGAGTCACATAGAGTTCCGTGTGCGCCGTTCCCAAGTGTTGCGCGATCGCCTTGGCTCGATCAGCTTCATTATACCCTTGCTCATAAAAACCTATCGTGAACGTCTTAACGGGCCGTGTGCTCTGCACCTGCATCAACGCCGCAATCGTTGAGGAGTCAATTCCCCCTGAAAGAAAGACACCGAGAGGAACATCAGATTCCATACGGAGCTTGATGCTATCCATCAAAAGTGTCTCAAGGCTATCAATTGCCTCTTCCGCCGTCCCTTCAAAGGGACGCTGCATTCCAGATTCCGCCACTTCCTTAAAAGACCAATAAGGGGTAGGGTTAGGAAGAAATCTTTCATCCGAAAACGAGAGGGTTAGCATCTCACCCGGTGGAAGTTTATAAATGTCCTTATAGATTGAATAGGGCGTTGGTATATAATTATGCCTATAATAAAGGGCCAGAGCATCTCGATTAATCTCCCCGCAAAACCCAGGGTAGGCACAGAGACTTTTTAACTCCGAACCGAACAGGAAAGTGTTCCCGGACCAACCATAATACAACGGTTTTTCCCCAAGCCGATCCCGCACCAGGTACAGCTGGCGCTCCTGACGGTCCCACAAGGCAAAAGCAAACATCCCGTTGAAACGCTGGAGGGCCTCCTTCAATCCCCAACGTCGAATGGAGGCCAGCATGACCTCTGTATCGGAATGCCCACGAAAACGATCACCCAACCGCTCCAGTTCAATGCGCAAAGATTTAAAGTTATAGATCTCTCCATTGTAGACAACCACATATCGACCGCAGGCGGAAAGCATTGGCTGATGCCCCTCAGAAGAAAGGTCGATCACGGCAAGCCTCCGGTGTCCCAGGGAAATTCCTGCTTCAGGGTCAACCCAAACGCCCCGACCATCCGGCCCACGGTGAACAAGGGTATCCACCATCCGGAGAGAAATTTCCTCTAATTCACCTCTCCCCATTCGACGCGATAAATCAAGAAACCCGGCAATGGCGCACATAACGCCAGAACCCTCCCCTATTATTTTATATCCCTAGTCTGCTTCAAAAACACAAACTCATTAACAGCCAAACGCCCCGCCTCAGGTCTTAAGCCGCTACAAACGGTAGCTCTTCTCTCTATAAAAATCGAAAACCTGCTCCGGTTTCGCGACCTCGAACGGATACGCCCCCCCCCTTCCTCACGGGAAGGTCCACATTCGCCAAAGCTTGCCACATTGCGCCGGTGTGGTGAAAATCACCCCAAGTATAAACAATATATCAAATTTTCCGAGAGATCGGACATAATCAGCATCCAGAATGGAACCGACTTCAACGATCCTATCCGGATATCTTGGAAAATAACGTTGTTTCAGTGCTTCCGTACATCCAGCTGACTTGATATCATACTCAAAGAAGCGCACCGTCGCACTCAGGCGTCGTGCGACCAAACTAAAAACTCACTCCCGGGATCCAATATCCAGAAAGCATTTACCGGACAGATCTTCGAAACTGGGTAATTCTCGAAGCGACTTTCCCGCCTCCGACATCTGTTCTTTATCCAAATCCCGCAAGAAGTGGGCCCCAGTTCTCTACAAATTCAAACCGTTCACCTCATGCAACCTCACTCATATGATCATGTATCTTTTTTCCGCAATACTTGGGACAAGATCTCCTCCCACATCGCAATCACCTTCTCCATGCCGAATCGTTCTGTGATTTCAACAGCGTATGCAGCGAGACGCCTTCGCTCACCTTCATCTGCCATGAGTCGATCCATCGCCTTCGACAATCCGGCCACATCTTCACTCCGGACCAAGAGACCGTCAACCCCATCTCGAACAATCTCTCGAGGCCCGCTGGGGCAATCTGCGGCAATGACCGGAAGACCACAGGCCATCGCCTCACACAAGGCATTGGGAAATCCCTCAAAACGAGAAGACAAGACAAAGAGATCCGCCTGTTTAAGAAAATCATAAGGATTCTTCACCCGACCCGGCAACTGAACCCGATCCACCAATCCTAACGAATCTCGTAACGACATCAACTCTCTCCGTAACGGTCCGCCCCCCAAGATCATCACCTTCCATTCAGGGTATCTGCCCTTCAGACGTGCAAATGCCTTCAGAAGGAGATCAAAGCCTTTCTCATAGGAGAGACGACCCATCGCCATAAGCAAAGGTCCGGGCAATGGCTCGACCGAAAGAGGGCGCAATGTCGGGACTAAAACCGGGTTCGGGATAATGCACGCCGTTGATTGAAACCTAGGCAAGAAATAGTCATACACCCCCGGTGTTTGGACGACAATCCGGTCTGCAAATGGGTAGGTCCATTTCCGAAGCTGCTCCCATATCCTTCCAATCCGATACATGCTTGGAACGCTACGTTCCGAGACCACCACAGGCAGATTCAGCCCACGGGTCGCCAGTAATGTCAAAATATTTGTCAAGTCGATAAAAGAGATCACCACATCCGGCTTTGTCGATAAAATAGATCGTCGCAACCGAAAAAAACCAACAATGGTTTGAAAGAGCCCGGAAATACCGAGAGCAAGCCGAGCAACATCAACCGGAAGTGTATAAAAGTCGACCTCCTTGCCGTTCAGGGTTATGACCGAGACGCAGTGCCTCTGTTCCAGAAACCCCTTTGACAATGAAACCAAGATCCTCTCGGCCCCACCGGACGATAATGAGGCGATCACAAATGTTATCCGCATCAATCAAGCCCAACAACCTATGTGTGTGTACCTCCTACTGCCCGTTCCTTGCTGAGAAGTAAATGCTCGTTGTCGCCAGGTTTGCACCGTACTTTGCCCTGATGAGATAGACAAGGCTCTTTATCGCACGCGTAACCGACTGCCGCCGAAATGGTACAAATGCAGTTGTCCTCACTCCCACATCTTCAAAAAAAGGCTCCAGTTCATTTCGCATCGCCTTGGCATCAAAAGACTTTTGATGCCCCCACCGGTGAAAGACCTCTTCACACTTCGGGCAAATCACCCGATTTACAAAGAGGTCCTCACGATAAGGAACTGTTCCCAGAAACCAACCCCCACCTTTAAGAACACGGGCGACTTCCTGCAGTCCCTTATGACGCTGTTCATCGTCCAGATGCTCCAGGACTTCAGAAGCCGTCACAAAATCAAAGCCGGTATCATCAAAAGGGATCTGTTCAATAACCCCTTTTTGGGCCTTGAACCCTTTCTCGACCAATCGATTGATCGTCTTTTTATCCGGATCAAGCGATTGCATTTTCCAGCCGCGTTGCCGAACGGTCTCCTCAAAATATCCGTTCCCCACTCCAATGTTCAATATTCGGGGCATAGGGACAAGCATTTTTTGTGAAATTTGCTTTATAAGAAAGTCCAATCGGGGCTTTGACTGCGCAAAGGCCTCTGGTGCTTGATTTTGGTAGTAGTCCCATATCCGGTCTTGTCTTGTCAGGCAAGCACTGTTTTCATCATTTTTCATGAGAGACCTCTCGCCCTTTTAAGTTGTTTACTTAGAGATAGAAATATAAGCGAGACCGAGATAACATAAACGACACTGGTAGATAAACTGATTCCTGCAACACCGAGAAAATGCATAAAAACATAGTTCCCAATAATATTGGCAACGAGAATAACCCCCGAGATGACCATAAGGGTCTGATTCCTGGCCAAGGCGCTCAACAATCGAACCCCTAAGATCCCCAAGATGTAAAAAGGAAACTGCAAAGAATAGTACGCCTGCACCTGACCAACCAAACGAGTATCCGCCTCTGTGAAAGCGCCCCGTTCAAAGACCAGTCTGACAAGAGGCTCTGAAAAATAAAAGAAGAGGAGCGTAAGAGGAACTGTGATTATCAGGATTAAGCGTGCATAGACCCGTAAAGTATGTCGTATGCCACGCCAATCCTCGTGGGCAACCATCTTGGAAAAATGGGGAAATATCGCCGTACTGAGGGCCATCGATCCGATCCCAAGGATAAATACAATGATCTTACTCCCATAGTTTAAGGTAGAGACACTTCCGGGGCCAAGCATGGCCGCCATGGCTTGATCGATAAAGACCATGCCGCCCATGAGAAAGGCTCCGCCAATCATCGGGAGATACTGGTGAATAATCCTCCGCGTCGCCGGATCAAATCCGGACCATCGCGGGACAATCGGGAGTCCCTGGGAGTGTAAGCCCCATAAAAGAAGTCCCCCTTCTAAAATAAACCCACCAATGATTCCCACCGTCAGGGCGTGAATGCCCCATACGTTTCCCAGCCACAACAGGAGGATCACTGTGACGGAGTGGATCACCATGGGGGAACATGCCACTAGCGCAAATTTTCCTTCTGCGTTCAGGAGGCTTCCCCATGCCTTGGTCAGACCCATAATCACCAAGGTCGGGAGCAACATCAGATAAAGAGAGTGCGTCAGCGCCAGCTTCTCCTGACCAAATCGAGAGCCAAGAATAGGAAGAACTACGGGCGAAATAAACATTAAAAAAAGGGAGATCGCGATCAACAAAATGAGGTACCCGCCGAGGACATTTGCGAAGAGCCCTCGCGCCGCCTCTCTCCCTTCCTGCTCCCGCACCTTTACATATTCCGGGATAAAGGCTGCATGAAAGGAGCCCGCTACAATGTTCATCGCCAATGACGGAAGTAAAAAAGCGATTAGGAAGGCATCGAAGGAATCCCCCGTGCCGAAATGATTTACAACGACCAGTTCCTTGCAGACCACCGCCACAGACACGACGAGCTGAAAACTTCCGACGGTGATAATACTCAAGAAGATCCGCCAGTTTACCGATTGTTGTCGCCAACCCCCCAATTGACAGAGACGGACGCGCAAGGCTTCCAGCATCTCTAAATCTACCCCGATCTTTAATCTGGCCTTCTACATGAAAGGCATCCTATCTTCCTCTGGAGGCATTCCTACCACTTTCCATACCGCTCTAATATATGGCATCCTCTTGAAATAACTCTCGCGAGAATAGAATAACCTCTATAAAGCGAAGAACCGCACAAAAACAACAATCGACTTTTTTAACAACGCCTTCAGTAAGAGGCTTAAACCGCCATAGATACCGCTGAATACGGAAACAATATCAATTTCATACACGTAACCCACCATAAGAGAATAAAACGGAACCACCGATAGAAGTCTTCCCCCTTCAACACCGATTTATCTCTCCATGTCGTGTCGTATGGTATTCGCTATGCGTATATGGTCTCCTCCCATGTTGCAAGGCTTTTATGGCGATAACTTCCCAGTGTCGGCTCTTTTCCCACAATGACGCTTTTTTGTTTCGGATATCGCTTTTTAAGTTCTCGCACCATTGAGAGTCCCATAATCCTGGTCCCAGCCATCTCACGATTATGTTGCTGGATGGCCCTGGTGACTGGAGCGGTTTTTGTGAATTGAGGCCGGGCACCCACGCTCGTTACAATCTTCATACTTTTTTGAAATGAAGAATCTTTTATCATTGTTTTGGTGACCTGATCAATCCGGCATGAACAAGAGACCTTTCCCACAGGAAAGGTAAAACCCTCTCACAAAATGGGATGAACCACTTTTCTTTTTCAGCAGCATTTTCCTGAACAGGCCCCTCACTTGTTATGAATAACTTTATTAAGCATCTCCTCCCACATTGAGATTACTTTCTCGATGCCAAACCTCCCAACGACTTCAACTGCACGGGAGCCCAATCGCCTGCGTTCCGGCTCATCCTTCATCAGATGATCCATCTTGACAGCCAAGGCGTCCACATCGCCAGGAGGAACCAAGATCCCATCCACGCCATCGCGGATAATATCCCTTGGCCCACTGGGGCAGTCCGTCGAAATAACGGGAAGACCGCAGGCCATTGCCTCGCATAGAGCCATCGGAAAACCTTCCACGCGTGAAGATAAAACGAAAAGATCAGCCTCTCTGAGTATCGTATAAGGATCCTTGACACAACCAGGAAGATGTAAATGACTCTCCAGCCCCAATTGATGTCTAAGCAATTCCAGGTCATTCCGTAACGGTCCATCCCCCAAGATTGTTAACTTCCATTCCGGGTGTTTCTCCTTCAATTTCGAAAAAGCACCTATCAAGAGAGCAAATCGCTTCTCTTCTATAAATCGTCCGATTGATAGAATCATGAGTTGATCCGGGACGGTGTTCGACGACGAATCTGTGACAGGTGGAGAAATAACCGGGTTTGGAATGACACAGGAACGCTCCCTGAACCGGGGCAAAAAATAACGAAGAGCTCCCTCGCTTTGGACAACGACCCGAGCAGCACCAGGATAAATCAACCACCTTAAACAGTCCCAGATCTTTCTAATTCGATATGCCCCCGGATCGGATCGTTCAGATACCACAACAGGTACTCTCCTGCCCCACATCGCCATCAATGTCAGGATATTCATCCGGTAAATAAAAGAGATCACCACATCGGGTCTTGTTGACAAAATGGATTTCCGCAAAGCAGAAATCCGCCACATCGCTTGAAAAGGGCCGGAGATACCAAGCGACATTCTTTGAACCTGAGATGGCAATTCATAAAAATCGTTCTCTTCCCCTAATAACGTTACCACAGAAACGGCATGTCCTCTTCTGAGGAAGGCTTTTGACAATAAGACCAACACCCTTTCGGCCCCTCCCCCCCCCAATGATCCAATGGTAAATGTAATCCTCATAATTCAGGTTCTTTACCAGACAAAGGCCTTATTCGTTCATTGTGATGCCGTTTTTTCCCAAAGTCGGTAGACCAACAATAACCAGAGCTTTTGGCTGTGATCGCGCTTACCTCTCTGATGCTCTTCGACCAACTGGTTGATATAGGGAAGATTAAACAAACCCATTTTGTCCGGCTTAAGCAATACCTCCTCAATCAAGGATCTTAACCCGTTCTTAAACCAGCTCCCCAAAGGAAGCATGAAACCATGTTTCTTTCTTTTCACAATACGGGGAGGCAACATTCCCTGGAATGCCCTTTTCAGGAGATACTTCGTTTCCAGATTTTTCAGTTTCAAGTGTACAGGCATTTTCATCGCAAAGGAAACAACTTCCTGATCCAGGAAGGGGCATCGCACCTCCAAACCATGCGCCATACTCATCCTATCGACCTTCACCAGGATGTCATCCGGAAGGTAGCGATGAAAATCAACCCACATCATTTGAGAAATTTCATCCAAACTAGAGAGACGTTCCGCCCACGCCCCTTGACAATCTTTTCTCGATTTCTCCAAAAAGGCTGTGACACGGGGAGTATAAAGAAGATCTAATTCCTTTCTTGTAAAGGTTGCTGGAAGAAGATCAAGCGGATCCTCTTCCAGCCTACGGGAAGATCCGGCAAATAACTTGAATTGTCTGATCAAACTCTTTCCGTAGTATGATGTCCCCTCTGGCATGGCATCCAAGATCTTCTCAATCCATTTTTCCCGAATTGGCCTGGGAATCGCCCAATAATATTTTAGGAGCCTTCTTCCAACATAGCGGCGGTAACCGGCAAAAAGCTCATCACTCCCGTCTCCTGAAAGAGCCACAGTCACAGAACGCCTTGTCACCTCAGATAAATGGTAAACAGCGATGGACGAGGAATCCCCAAAAGGTTGATCAAAAGAAGAGATGATCTTTGGGATGAGGTTCTTAATCTGATCATCAAGCTGATAGGCATGATGATCGGTCTTAAAGTGAGTGGACGCCTCAATCGCAAAAGGAGTTTCATCAAAACTTTCTTCTTTAAATCCAACCGAGAATGTGTTGAGGCTGCTTACGCCTCCTTCCCGCATCAATCCAACGATCAAAGAGGAATCGATCCCTCCACTCAGGAAAGCCCCCAGGGGGACATCGCTGATTAAACGGAGCCGAACAGCCTCCGAAAGGGTCTCCCGGAGGGCCTCTGCATAGGCCTCCTCACTCATTTTCCGGTCGGAGGAAGCAGGAGGCTCCCAATAACGCTTTATTTCAAAGCCACCCTGGTCAATGACCATGTAGTGTGCCGGAGGAAGGGATTGAATATCCTCATAGATCGTCTCCGGCCCGCTGATAAATTGATTCTTGAAAAAAAGATCGAGCGCACCCAGATTCAAACCGGAACCGACACCGCAGGCCAACAAGGCCTTGATCTCAGATCCGAAGAGAAAACGGCCTGCTCCCCCTGCCCCCAGAGAATAATAAAGTGGTTTTTGACCTACGCGGTCTCTTGCCAGAAACAGCCTCTTTTTACGCACATCCCAGATCGCAAGGGCAAACATCCCCCGAAAACGCCTGAGGCTATCGATCCCCTCTTCCTCGTAGAGATGGACGATCACCTCGGTATCACTCTTCGTGGCAAACCGATGGTCCTTCTCCAAATCCCGCCGGATCTCCTGGAAATTATAGATTTCCCCGTTGAAGACAAGCACGACGGTCCGGTCCTCGTTAAACATCGGCTGCACGCCCCCTTCCACATCAATCACCGCCAGCCGGGTCTGCGCCAAACCAAGTGGACCGTCAACATAGAGTCCGGACCCGTCCGGTCCGCGATGCTTAAGTCGTGTCATCATGGCAACCAGCTCATCAGAATCAACCGTGCCACCATTCAGATTTAGGATGCCCGCGATACCGCACATAAGCGTGTATAAACCTCCTGATAGCGTTTCGCCACCTGATCCCAACCGAGGCCCATCCTAACGATCTCCTCCCGGCCTCTTGCCCCCATCTGAAGGCGAAGTCCCTTATTCCTGACCACCGCAAGAAGATTTTGAGCCAGACCCTGGACATCTTCCGACTTCGACAGAAGTCCGTGCACACCATGAGTCATTACCTCACTTATCCCCGGAAGGTCGGATGCCACCACGGGGAGACCACAGGCCATTGCCTCAAGGACAACATTGGGCGTCCCCTCCCAAAGACTAGGAAGTACGAGACAATCAGACTTCTTCATCCAATACGGAATCTGATCGGGAGACTGCACACCTACAAATTCAACTACCGCATTCAAACCAGAGTGGTTAATTTGCTCCTTCAGGCGCTTCTTCTCGCTTCCGTCCCCGATCACCCGGAGATGGACATTCTCTTCCTCTCGCAATACATGAGAAAGGGCCTCAATGAGATGGTGAACCCCTTTACCTGGAACAAGATTCCCGACAAAAAGCAGCCGACATTGTGAAATTGTGTCTTCATCTTGACGCTGTGGAGGTAGGTCAACCCCGTTACGGATAAAAACAACACGTTCCTCCGGGACGCCTTGGGAGATCGCCCAGCGCTTCAGATCCTGATTGACGGTGGTGATGAGGGCAGCCCGCCTCAAGATCCAGCGCGAAACAAGGGCAGAAAATTTTCCGTTTTTGGAGCGAAGGACATCGCTTCCACGCAAGGTCACCACAAATGGAATACCGTGGACCAGTTTCACAGCCACGGCGATGAGGCCCGAATAAATCCAGTGGGCATGGACAATGTCGGCCCCCCTCGCAACACGAAGACTCTTGATGACAAACATCACAAGAAAAAAAGGGACCTGAATGAAGAACCAAGGACTTCTACTCAGGTTGGCCGGAATTCCCCCCGGCCCGTAGGCAAGCCCTTGCCAGCGCTCGGGGAAAAAGTAGCAGAACCGATAGACCCATCCTCCCCCCATCCTTTCCACAGGAGACGCGCCTCTGTTTGCCGGCGCAACAACATCAACCTGAACATCTGATGCGGCTAAGGCTCGGCAGAGCCTGAAGATAAATATACCGGAGACGTCCCCGGTCGAGAGGGGATAGGATGTGGTCAACATGCAGACCTTCATCGACCCGGCCCGCGAAGATGCTTGTTGTATTCCATATCAAACCACATCGCGAAAAAAAGCGACTGGAGACCGGAGATAAACAGGAAGGACGCAAACAGGGCCTCTGTCGGCATCACGAGAATTCCGCTCAAACGCAAGCAGATCAGGTAAGCCCCAAAGAAAAAACCTGTCGGCGTCAGGCTAAGACCGAGAAAGTAGAAAAACACAAGAGGGTGAAAGTCCTGAATGACATACTTCTGTAACATCCGCTTAATAAAGCCCTTAAGCAGCAACCAACTGATGCTGGGAATGACCTTCCAGATGCGGATCCCCGATTTTTCACCAATATTGTATATCGGGCGAACCGAGACATCTTTGACTCGGAAGTTACAGATATTCAATTTTATTAGGATATCATTCGGCATCCCGTATTGCAGATAAATTGCATCGAGATTCAAGGCCCGAAGCGCGATCAACGATATCGCTGTATATCCTGACTGGGAATCCGCAATGTGCCAATAGCCGGAGGCAACTTTTGTCAAAAGGGATAAGACCGAGTTTCCGAGATATCGATAGTGTGGGATCATCTCCCAGGACTCCCCTCGAAATAGACGGTTTCCCTTCACATAGTCCGACTCACCCCGGATGATTGGCGAAACAATCCGTTTCAGGTCGGCCGGATCCATCTGGGCATCTCCGTTCATCACAACGACGACATCAATCTTTTCAGACAGAGCCCTCTTGTATCCTGTTGCAACCGCCCCCCCAACCCCCATGTTTTTCTTATGTTGAATCAGGACATTTTCTTCTGGCGCCTTCATAACATAGCCCTCGACGATGGCAACAGTTTTATCGCTGCTGAGGTCATCGACAATAATGATCCTGTCCACAAAAGACGGCATCGTCTCGATAACCCGCCCAATTAACTTTTCTTCATCGTGCGCCGGGATTACAACACCAATCTTTTTTCCCTGCAGCATTACTCCTCCGCGTCTGTTCCCAACAGCGTTTTCAAATCCTGTCTCGCACTTATATGTTCCGGGTCTTCTCTCAAGGTATTTTTAAAGTAGAAAATTGCCTGAGAATCATCCCCTGTCTGAGCATAAAGAAGGCCCAGTTGATAGTTCGTTCCAACATCATTCTCTCGAATCTGTTTCGCTTTTAATAAAGCCATTTCTGCTTCTTTATACCTCATCTCAGAAAGATAAAGAATCCCTAAATTTTTTTGTGCTTCGAGGAAGTCAGGATTCTGAGACAATATCTTTATAAAATACCATTCAGCCAGATTAACGTCTTTCAGTCTCGCATAAGTCATACCCAGCAGGTTGAGCACATGATGATCATTTGGCATCAGCATATCGGCCACTTGAAAATGCTGAATGGCAATCTCAGGTTGTCCCTGCTTCAAGAGATAAGCGCCCAAATTCAGGAATCGGATCCTGTAAAAATCTATTTCATTGCGGTCCTGGGATAACTTCATTGGATCGAAAAAGTACCTCAATTTATCGCGATAATCGTTAAGCAGGGATGCCGTCAGGAGACGCGGCGGGTCCAGGACACGGTAAAAGGCCCCATCCAAAGAGAGGTAGGGAAGGACCAAGCGGTCATTTTGTGGATCGGGTTCCCAATAGATGGGATGACTGTCGATATTTTCGCTCAGAAAGGCAGGACCGAGCTCTTCAAAGTCGACTTCAGGGATCGTAACAAGAGGGAAGCGCTCCGGAGTGAGTTGGAAAAATACTTTCGAATTTATAAATTCCATCGTGCTGAGGTGAGTCACATCAGGCCGGATATTGGCCACCTCCTGGAGATAGCTGAAACTGAAATGAGAGTCCCTCGCAAAAACAATACTATTACTCTCTAGATCCAGTAAAGCCGATTTGAATGGTTTCTCAGAGATCCAGTATTGGGAACGATCATTTTTTGTAAAATGCCCTATGGCTAGGAATAAAACCCCTGCTCCCAGGACTCCCCAGAACAAGGGGATGATCTTTTGATATCGCTGTTGCCTTCGAACACATTCCGACAACGCAAAAAGGGCCCACCAGGCTCCGACGCCGATCAAGAGTGTAAAGACCATAAAACCGGAAAGGAAGTTTGATGAATCCCCCCAAAATCGGATAAAGAAAAGGAAGGGAGGGATGTAAAAGACGGCCAGAATGGCCGCGACTCTCCTTGCTTTTATTAAGGTATAAATCCCCCCGGCCACACCAAGGGCGATCCCAAGGAATGAAAAGTTATCCGGGAAAAACCTCCAATAGTTCTTCATCTGCGGAAGGAGGACACTCTTTGGACTCGGGATCGAGACATGAACGACGGCATCTTTTTTATCCGTCACATGTGCTATAAACTGGCTGAAGGTATCCGGGTATCCCCAGTTAAAATAAGGCTGCTGACTGGCCCGGATCGGAAGATAAATATAGACCGAGATACCCAGTATCACAAAAAATAAAAAAACAGAAAGGTACTTTACCGGAGACAACTTATTCGGCCTCAGCCAATAAAAATAAATCAGGATCGGGACAAAAGGAAGGTAGAGAATTAAAATGGAATGGGCTCCCAGGCTCAAACCGAAAAGAAACGAAATACCCATAAACCATTGGAAGGTTTTACGGGGGATGCCGTGAGGATCGCCTTTCAGATGTATGATCAATCCCAGGATAAACAGAGCTGTAAACGCATTCATCAGGGTATAGACCTCGGGCGCAATTGCATTCTCCCATAGCGCATTAGAAAAAGAAAAAAGTATCGTAGACAAGAAAGCAATCACGTGAATTTCATTGGAGGAGGGTGCCCCTTTTTTTTCGCCGGAGAGCTGGGTCAGGATGGCCACCACGCTCAAATAGATCAGAAGGGAAATGACCGCCCCGAAAAAAGCAGACATTAGTGTGGTCTTAAAGGCAATAGATCCAAATGGGATGAGGGTGAACAATTTCGCGGCGAGGGCATAAAACGGAAAGCCGGAGGGGTGGGCAATGCCCAGCGTAAACCCAACCGTCTGAAATTCAGACCCATCCCGCCAGAAAAGCGTCGGGGCGGCCGTAAAAAGATAGGTTGAATAGGAGATAAAAAAAAGAAGGAATAGGAAAATATTCAATCTTTTTGAGGCGTCCATCTGAAGGGATTCGTCGGTGAGAAAAAGCGGGGTGGGCGGAGTCACCAGCCTCCCCCCACCCCATCAGTCTCAATTAACTCGAGAATGAGCCTTTAACGGTCTCACTTAAGTTTCTCGTTTGATCAATCGTCCATACATCACCAGACACGGCACCACCACCAGTCCCCTTGCCCGTCGCTGTTGCAAGAAATGATAATCCGTCGGCCGCCGGGGTGGGCATGGTATAAAGGTAGCGCGTGGTTCCCGTCGTTGCAAATCCGATATTATTGGTAGTGGCCGTCGCGGGTTCAGTACAACATCGGGCACTAAAAAAACCATCTGTACTTTCCGCCGAATAGGCCACCATGTTTGTAAAGATGGACCCCAGATTCACCTTAGCCTCGGTCTGCTGTGATTTGGCCTGGTAGTTTAAAAAGTTAGGAATCGCGATGGCCGCCAGAATTCCGACAATGGCCACGACGATCATTAACTCAATCAAGGTAAATCCTTTTTTGTTTTTCGCTCTTTTAAACATTGTGTGTTCTCCCTTCGTTCTCTGTGATTGGTTGTATCTTTTCTCGCTCAGTAACATTTCACTCTAAGACTTATGCATATCACATGCCATACTAAGACACAAAGGCTTTAAAATATAAAACACTTTGTTTTTAAGTAGTTGTACTTTATCTTCTTATCGGTCAACAAATAAATGCTATTAAAAGTGGCAATTTACATGCTTTCTTATGACATTTTTTGTCAATGGAATCCAGACTGGGTCAAAAAGAAGGAGTGTTTAGTTATTATAATCACCGGAGAATACATCAACCAGATTCCTGTTCTGATCAATGGTCCATGCGTCATTGATAATCTGGCCCGATACCCCTACTGCCCTGGCAGTAAATGTGCTGAACGCCAAACCCTCCAATGTATATGAGTACCGGAGCACACCGGAAACTGAGAACCCGATTGCATCCAAATCCGCATTTGTGTACCCTGTATCATTCTGACCCGCGTATGAAACCATATGGGTAAAAATCGTGCCGAGCTGCAACCTTGCCTCGGTTTGTTGCGCTTTTGCCGTGTAATCCATATAGTTTGGGATGGCAACTGCCGCAAGAATACCCACAATGGCGACAACGATCATGAGCTCAATTAAGGTGAAACCCCTTGAGTTTCTCATCTAATGGATCACACCCTTGGGGATCACCTTATTGGGAGTCTCTCCCGGGACTTGTGCTTCTTTTGGGGCGGCCTCTCTTGGAATCCTGGCCCTTTGAACACGCTCCTCAAGGATGGGGTCACCAAATCCTGCCTTCTTAAATCGGGAGATCAGTTCCATATTATCGGGGTTGAGCGACAAGGATTTCGCCCAGGCCTCCCGGGCAAGATCAACTCTGTTCTCTCCGAGGTAAACCTCTCCCAGGTGTTCGTGGATCACCGGATCATCTGGAACCAGCAATACCGCCCTCTGAAGCACGGCCAAGGCATCCTTTGTCATACCTTTCTTGAAATAGGCCCACCCCAGGCTGTCGACAAAATAACCATCATCCGGCCTGACGGTAAGTGCCCGGTTGACCAAATCAATCGCCTCATTAAGCCGGATTCCTCTTTCGGCATAGGTATATCCAAGATAATTCAAGGCATTTGCGTGGTCAGCATCGAGGGCAATGGCCCTTTCCATCTCCAGAACCAGGTCTTCAAATCGGTTCAGTTTGTCATAAACCGCGCCGAGATGGAAATGAAGTTCCGGCGACATCGGACTCACTTCAATTCCTTCATTGAAGATCTTCGCTGCTTCTTCATACCTTTTGGCATCAAAAAGAACCAGCCCGCGAAAAGTATAGGATTCGCCCCGCCCGGGGTCAATCTCCTTCGCCGTCTCGCCCTGAAACAAGGCCGCCTCGATATCGTTCAAGCGGTAATAATAAAGGGCTCCCAGGCGGATCCGGACCGCATAGGCATCTGGCTTCGCCACAAGGACCTCCTGGTAAACCGACAAAGCCTCTTCAAACTGCTTGTTCTGCTCATAGAGCGAGGCCAGGTAGACCCGAAGGGAAGTCTCCCCAGGAACCGCCTTTACAACGGACAGCAATATCCCGATCGCGCGTGTGTACTCTTTCTTCTCGACCCACACACGAACCAATTCAAGGGAAATATCGACATTCCCAGGATCGCGCCTGGCGAGCTCGTTCAGAAAATCCAGAGATTCGGCGACCGATCCTCCTTCTATCAGCAAGGCCACCAGTCGATGCATGGCTTGTCTGTTTCTAGGATTGATTTCTTCAAGAATGTGGCGATAAATCCTGATCGCCTCCCTGGGCCGCTTTTCCTGTTCATGAATCATTGCGATCTCAACGTGCGCCGGCTCCAGAAATCGATCAAGTTCAACGGCCTTTTCCAGATATTCCAAGCCCTTTTCCAGATGGCCCCGGCTCATGGAAATTTTCCCAAGGTAATAGTAACCGAGAGAAGAGGCGGCCCCGGTCTCAATTCCCTGCATGACCCACTTTTCCGCAAGGTTAAACTCCTTTCGATTCGCATATATCAGGCCCATACGATAGTATGCGTCGCTTCGCTCGGGAGCAATTCGGATCACTTCCATGAATGTCTTCAGGGCCTTGTCGGTCTCATCAGATGTCAGGTAGATGTCCCCTAACAAGTCCAGTATTTCAAGATCGCCGGGATGGAGTTTTACCGCGCGTTTTGCAAAATGGATGGCCTTTTCATGCTTTCCCATCCGATTCAACAAAATGGCAACCCGCTTAAGCAGAAAGAAGGCGTTCGGGTCCTCCTGAAGGGCTGTAAGGTATTCCTGCAGGGCAAGGCGGAGATTTCCCCCACCTGCACGGGCAAACCGATCCTGCTCATGCCTGAGCCCAAGCAAGGTGTGAAAATAAGAAGATGGGGTCGGCGCACTGGATCGGAACGCCCTTTTCACCTTCGGGCGGAGAGCCTTTACTTCTTTTTTTGAATCGACGGAAAGGTGAGCCGGATCACGCGCCACGACAGATCGTGTCGGCGGGGCCGTTACACAGGAGATCAGAAGGGAGCAGAGGATAAAACAAAAGGAAGACTTCTTTAAAAAGTTCACAATCGGTTTGCGTCGTGCCACTGAAACACAAAGGCCTCTCGTTGAGAGACCTTCTCTTCTCTTCGAATACGTCATCGGGATCAAGATCGTAACCCTATTGTTATGAGTCATTCTCTTCCTCTCCCTTGTTTTCATCTTTTTTTTTGTCGGGGGTGATGTCTATTTCATCAGGCTCCGACACGCCCTTTTTAAAACCTCGGATGGCTTTTCCAAGGCCGCTCCCGATTTCAGGCAACTTGCCAGCCCCAAAAATGACGAGGATGATCAGGAGGAGAATAAGCAACTCCGGCATCCCAATTCCAAACATGCGTATCCTCTTTATAAGTATCTGTCAAAAACAAGTGGATGCCGAGGGGCCACCTCTGAAAAATATCCCTCTTCAATGTTGAATTATAAGGCCTTTTCAATATCCTGTCAAATTGATATCGTTGAGAAATCGTCTCGTGAAGGGTCCCTGTCCTCAAAACGGGTATAGCGATCAATAAAAGTCATGGGAATATCATCAATCGGTCCATTCCGTTGTTTTCCGATGATAATCTCCGCTTTTCCTTTTCTTCCACAGACACACTCTCCCTCCCGAGGGCACTTACATGGATCATAGACCTCCTCCCGATAGATAAAAAGAACGACATCGGCATCCTGTTCGATGGCTCCGGATTCGCGAAGATCAGCCAGAATAGGTCTTTTTTTCTTTTCCGGTCTTGACTCAACGGCCCGGGAAAGCTGTGAGAGGGCAATGACTGGGATACGGAGTTCTTTTGCCAACCCTTTGAGTGAGCGTGAGATATCAGATATTTCCTGCTCCCGGCTTCCGGCATCTCCCCGACCTCTCATCAGTTGGAGGTAATCTACGATCAAGAGGCTGAGATTGTGTTCCGCCTTCAAGCGCCTGGCTTTTGCCCGCATCTCCAGGATCGTCATCGCAGGGGTATCATCAATAAAAATCGGTGCATCGTTTAATCTTCCCGCCGCCTTGATCAACTTCTTCCAGTTATCATTCCCAGGCCGCCCCAGAAACCCGGAACGGAGCTTGTGCGCATCGACTCTCGCCTCAGAACAGAGCATCCGGAGAACCAACTGCTCCTTCGACATCTCCAAACTGAATATTCCGACGGTCCCGGCCCCCCGTACCGCAATATTCTGAGCAATTCCCAAAGCGAATGCCGTTTTCCCCATCGACGGTCGGCCGGCAACAATAATAAGGTCAGAAGGCTGAAGCCCAGACATCAACTGGTCCAGATCTTTATGAAAGGTGGGCAGCCCTGTCAGTTTGTGATCGGCAAGTCGCTCAATAATTTCAAAGCCCATAGGGACCAACTCTTTCATTGGCGAGAAGGAAGAGCGCATCGTCTTGTCTGAAATAGAAAAAATAGACCGCTCAGCCCGGTCCAGGAGGTCTCCAACCTTTCCCTGATCTTCATAACCTTCTGTCACAATATTGGTTGCAATACCGATGAGATGTCTTAGGATGGCCTTTTCGTGAACGATATTTGCGTGAAGACGCACATTTGCCGCAGTCGGGATACTGTTCAGGAGCTCCGTCAGGTAAGGACTCCCTCCCACTTTTTCCAATTGATCTTTTTTTCTTAGGTGGTCTGACAAGGTGATGAGATCGATTGCCTCACCTTCATTGTCGAGGCCTTGCAAAGCCGAAAATATTTTCCGGTGGCTCTCCTTGTAAAAATCTTCAGGACTGAGAATCTCCACAACCTTGTTGAAGGCCTGATTGTCGAGGAGAATCGCTGCCAGAACCGCTTGCTCGGCTTCCAGATTTTGAGGAGGTAGTTTTTGGATGGATACATCTGTTGAGGACATTTTAAACCCGCCTTGGAGGACCCTGCGCCATAACCTCCTTGAGATTCACTTTCTGTTCGACGCCGGATCTTACATCGACGGAACGAATGCGCCCTCGAGCACTCCCATTCTCCAGGACAAGGATTTTCTTGATCTGCTGCCTCCGCGCATCTGAAACAAAAGAGGCAAGCTTCTCTACGGTCCAGCCCTGCCCCTCTTTAAGGCGAGTCTTACAGACGACTCGAAAACCATGTTGCCTGAGTTGACGGGAAAGCGCCGAAGCCCCCTCGGCTCCCGCAGGCGAATGCAGGAGCAGGAAGTCAGCTGAAGAATAATCCCTGTCCCGGCCCGCAGTAAATTCCAGTGCCTTTTGTATCCGTTCTATATGCAGGGCAAATCCGGTCGAAGGCGTAGGAGCACCAAACTTTTCAAGGAGTTGATCATAGCGCCCTCCGCCACCCAATTCTGATCCCACCCCATCGGAAAAGATCTCAAAGATCGTCCCGGTGTAGTAGCCAAAACCCCGAACCTCGCCCAGATCAATCAGAAGATCATCCTGATAACCAGCGGACTTTAAAATTTTATAGACCGCCTTTAGTCTTTTCAGTGCGATGCGGCAAGGGGGATAGTCGGTTAAAAGAGATGCTTTTTTAAAAACCTCTTCTCCGCCAAAAAGATCCAGCAAGGCAATAATTTGTAAGCGCTTTTTAAGACCTACCTTCCCTTTCCTGAGCAACGCTTCGAGTTGGGAGACTTCTTTCTTCCCAACGGAGTGGAGAACTTCCTGGAAGAAGGCCGGAGAGGACCTGAATGACTGGAGAATACCACGGGTATATGCCATCTGGCCCAAAGAAACCTTGAACGATTTCAAACCCACTTTTTTCAGGATCTCAATGGCAAGCGAAATTATTTCCGCGTCAGCCTCAACATCAGATATGCCAATCAGTTCCCCGCCAACTTGAAAGATCTCCCGCTCTCGCCCGGCATGCTCCTCTTCATGTCGAAATACATTAGCCGAGTAGCACAAACGAAGGGGCCTTGGCTGATCCCCTAGGAGCGTCGCCGCAATACGGGCAATCTGGGGTGTTACGTCTGGACGAAGGACCATTATTCGGCCGGTGGCACGATCAACGAACTTATAGGCGCGATCGAGAATGTTCTCTCCCACGCCAAGGGAAAAGACATCCAGATATTCAAAGAGCGGGGTGATCACCTCCTGATAACCCCATTGAGAAAAAAGATCAAGGATCACGCGCTCAATCGCCCGCCGCCTCGCGGCACCCTCGGGCAGAAAGGTCGCAACCCCTTTCGGGATCAGAGTCTTTGGTTTTCCTGAAAGTTTCATGAATAAGGACCAAAATTAGGCAGGATCAGGGGTCAGCAAGCGGCCCCGTGAGTAACACAGGGCATGGCCGCCGTTGGGGGGCTTCATCCATGCCTCCCCAACAGTCAATCACCCGCGGGTCCGCTGGCTCCCGGTTTTTACAAGGCAACCTGTTTCACAGAAAGGACATGAGGAATTGCTTTAATTTCCTCTAAGGATTCGGGTGTGAGGGGCGCATCAATACCCACGACTGAAATAGCCTTTCCGCCCACTTGCTCTCGACCCAATTGCATGCGGGAGATGTTAATCTGTCTCTCAGCCAGAAGATTTCCGAGCCCGCCGATCACACCCGGCTTATCTTCATTGTGCAGGTAGATCATCACCCCTTCAGGGATCACTTCCAGCGACATCTGATCGATTTCGACGATCCTCGGTTCGCTCTTATTGAATATGGCGCCGGAAACCGTTTTGACCTGATCCCCCGCCTTGACCCGAATACGGATCAGACTCGAAAAATTCCCTGCCTGAGAGCTCTTTGCCTCATCCACCTTAATGCCTCGCTCTTTGGCAATGCCCGGCGCATTGACAGAATTCACAGGCTCTTCCAGGATCGGGCTTAAGAGGCCCTTGAGGGCCGCAACGGTCATCGGGGCAGGTTCAATCTCTGCCGCCTCGCCGTGATATTCAATGGTCACTTCTTCAATTCCGCCTTCAACCGTCTGTCCGATAAACGACCCAAGCTTCTCCGCCAATTCGATATAAGGTCTCACCTTCGGGAGGAGATCCGGGGGAACCGAGGGGAGATTGACCGCAAAGCGGACCACCTGACGAACCAATAAATCTGCAACCTGCTCTGCAACCGCGACGGCAACATTCTCCTGGGCTTCTTTCGTCGCCGCTCCGAGATGAGGGGTACAGATAAAGTTTTCCAGGCCGATCAACGGATTCGCCGGATCAACAGGTTCCTTCTCAAAAACATCAAAGGCCGCCGCCGCAACTTTGCCCCTCTTCATCGCTTCAAAGAGGTCTTCTTCATTCACAATCCCTCCCCTGGCACAGTTCACAATACGAACACCGTCTTTCATCTTTTCAATCGACGCGGCATTGATCAAATGTTTCGTTTCAGGGGTCAGGGGGGTGTGGATCGTAATAATATCAGACCGGGCATAGAGTGTTTCCAGATCAACCACCTCCACGCCCATCTCCCGCGCATTTTCGGGAGAAAGATAAGCATCATAGGCCAGAACCGTCATCATCATTCCCTGGGCCAATTTCGCCACATGGCTTCCAATCGCCCCTAAGCCAATGATTCCGATCGTCTTATGAAAGAGTTCGATCCCCATAAACTTTTTCTTTTCCCACTTCCCGGCCTTAATGGAGGCGTCCGCCTGGGGAACCCGACGCGCCATGGAAATGATCATGGCCATGGTATGTTCAGCCGTGGTAACGGTATTACCGCCGGGCGTATTCATGACAACGATGCCCCGCTTGGTAGCGGCCGGGATATCCACGTTGTCCAGTCCGGATCCGGCACGGCCGATGACCTTCAGGTTTTTTGCCGCATCGACCACCTCTTTAACGACCTTTGTCCCGCTCCGAATCACGATACCGTCATATTCCGGAATGACTTCGATCAGTTCTGCCGGACTCATTCCCGTCTTGATGTCAACCGTCAAACCCGCATTTTTTAGAATTTCAATACCGCTTCCCGAAAGGGAATCACTGACTAGTACCTTCATCACACTCTCCTGTTCCTGCCTCTTGTCTTCCTCCTCCACCCTGATGGGAAAAAGGGAGTGAAGGGCGATTTAATTATTTCTTAAGAAGAATCTCCTGAGCAATCCCGACTCCAGTCCCGAGCTTGAGCGGATGCCCCATTCCTTTCAGAACCATCTCGATCGCCGCAACGGCCATAATCGCATCAAATGTATCCAAATAACCAATATTGGCGATCCGAAACACCTTGCCCTTCAACTGGTCCTGCCCCCCTGCCGCCGTGATGCCGTACTTCACGCGAAGATCCTTGTAGATCTGCTGGCCGTCGTACCCTTCCGGGGCGACAATGGCCGTGACGGCGGTACTTGGAGATTCCTTCGGAAAGAGAGACATCCCGATTCCCTTCATGGCCTCGCCGGTCGCCCGCGCCAGGAGTTGATGGCGCGCAAAGACATTTTCAAGGCCCTCTTCCTTAAACATCTGGAGGGAACGTTCCAAACCAACAATAAGAGAAACAGGCGCGGTAAAAGCCGTCGTATTCTTCACGATCGACTCTCTCTCCTTTTTAAAATTGAAATAAAACTTCGCGTTGGTACATTTTTCTGCCTGACACCACCCCTTTTCCGACACAGAAACAAAGGCCAATCCCGGCGGAAGTGCCAAGGCCTTTTGCGAACCGGTCACCACAACGTCCAGTCCCCATGCATCGGTTTGTATATCAAAAACACCCATGGCGGAGACCGCATCAACCACCATCAAACACTCATCAAATTCCCGCACCACTGCCGCAATCTCTTTGATGGGGTGCGCAACCCCGGTTGAGGTCTCCGATCCCTGCGTAAAGACCCCTTTGATAGAAGGGTCCCGCTGAAGGGCCTCCCTAATCTGTTCAGGCTTGACCGCATAGCCCCATTCAACCTTGATTTCTTCAGTTTTGACCCCATAGCCTGCGCAGATTTTCAGCCAACGCTCACCAAACTTTCCGCCATTGACGACCAAGGCCTTGTCCCCCGGAGAGAGAAAGTTTGAAACGGCTCCCTCCATCCCTCCGGTTCCTGTCGATGCCAGAATAAAGACGTCATTTTCTGTCTGAAACAACCACTTGAGATCATTCTTGACCCGCTCCAGAAGCTTTGAAAATTCCGGAGACCGATGGTGAAGAATCGGCTGCGCCATCGCCAATAGGACCTCTGACGAAACATTGGTCGGACCAGGGGCCAACAGGTATCTTTTCATCTTATTTCGACTCCTTAAATATGCGGGTTGGACCTTACGGTAAGACTCTAAATAACCACCTGAAAATAGATTGCTGAAATTAACATAGGGTTATTGACCTTGTCAAGAAAGTCGTTTGCTTCGGAGACCTGCTGATTACGGAACTCGGGAAGCTTATTTTCTTTTGACATTCATGAAATAAAACGGTAGGATTCGTCCCCATAATCGTCGCCGATCAAACCCTGTCAGGGGATAAGAGCAATGCGGCATGCAGCAGATCTTCTCTCATAATCAGTAGGAGGTAGAAAAAACATGACAAAACGTGAACTCATTGAAGCACTCGCAAAGGCGCATTCAAAAGAGGGTCTCAGTAAGAAAGCCCTGGAAGGCATTGTGGTGAATACCTTCAAAACAATCGGTAAATCCATCAAGAAAACCGGTCGGTTCAGTTTTCCAGATTTTGGAACTTTTACCGTTCGGAAGCGTGCCGCAAGAAAAGGGAGAAACCCTCAGACAGGGGAAACGATTAGAATCAAAGCAGCCAAGTCGGTTAAATTCAAGGCCTCTCCCGGCTTAAAAAAGGGCCTGTAACTTCAAGGTTCAATTCCAGAGTCGTCCCAGACTTATCTATTGATGCCGGCCCCAGCAGGGGGGCCGGCATCAATACCAGTGTCAAGCCGGTTTCGTGCAGAAGTTCTGGCGGGAAAAAAAGATTAGTCACTCACCTGCTTCAAGCCTTCTTCGTCCAGAACAATTATTTTCTTCCCATTTAAGCGAATCAACTTTTCTTTCTTCATTTTTGTCAAAATGCGCACGGTTGTTTCTTGTGTCACGCCAACCATCTCCGCCAGTTCATGTCGTTTTAAGCCCAGATTGATGGCCAAGCCATCAGATTGCCTCACCCCGTGATGATGGCTCAAATCGATCAGGATACAGGCCAGACGTTTTTTCGCACTCTCGAAAAGGAGTCGATGGGTTCGTTCTCGCCCGAGCTCAACTTCCTTCGTCAAGACTGAGATCAGGGTCAGTGAAAGATGCGTGTTGGATTGTAACAATTCAAGAAAATCTTCCGGGTGAAACAGGCTGACCTCAGACCTCTCAAGCGCTTCTGCGGAAGTCATATGCCGCCCTTTGCAAAAAACCGCACTCTTTTCTATTAAATCTCCAGGCAATATAATCTCCAGAATGTGCTGGTCCCCGTTTCGGGAAGATTGCATCAGCTTGACACTTCCAGAGCAGAGAAGGTAGACCCCTTCACAAGTATTCCCTTCATAGAATACAGACTGGCGCCTCTCGTATAAATGGCTCTTCTTGATCTTCATGAAGAGATCGATCTCGTCCGTATTCAAGTTACTGCAGAAGGGAGAACAGGCCCTCGCCTCACACCTCCAGCAGTCGGGAACAGGAAAAGCTCCTTGTCTTTCCATCACACACCCCAAAATATAATCGGATCAAAACCACCTTACGGCATACCACATTCCCCGCCTTCTCCCTTCATCTTTTCGATGGCATGAGGGAGCGCCGGGAGAAGAATCTCGAAATTTTCCCTGACGGCACGGGGGCTACCGGGAAGGTTTACAATAAGGGTCTTGTTTCGAATCCCGGCAATACCTCGGGAAAGAATTGACTTTGGATTTTTTCGGTAGCCCTCAATCCGCATGATTTCTCCCATGCCGGGGATCAGGTGCTCGATGACATCTGCCGTCGCTTCCGGGGTCACATCCCGCGGAGAAACACCCGTACCGCCTGTCGTCAGGACAAGATCGACCTTCCACTTGTCACAAAAAGAGATCAATTGAAGGCGAATCTCTTCCGCTTCATCCGGGACGATCTCGTAAACACGGACCTTGCCTGGTAGCACCTCGATCAGTTGATGAAGAAGTCGACCACTGCCATCCTCTCTTTCTCCCATGGCCCCTTTATCACTTACAGTAAGAATCCCAACGGAAAACATCGTTACCTCTTGTTGCAGTGTACTCATTTCCAGAGACGGGGTTGAACCTCTGGTCGTTCAAGATTAAAATGCGCATAGGCCGCGTCCGTTGCCATACGTCCCCGGGGAGTTCTGTCGAGAAATCCGCTCTGAATAAGATACGGTTCATATAGATCCTCCAGGGTCTCTTTTCCCTCGCCAACGGCGGTCGCCAGGGTCTCGATACCCACCGGGCCTCCCCCGAATTTCTGGATGATGAGAAGGAGCAGTTTTCGGTCCATCCCGTCAAAACCTGCCGAATCAATCTCCATCTGGGTGAGGGCCTGAGCAGCCACCGTTCGGTCGATATGGCCATCTGCCTTCACCTCTGCATAATCGCGCACACGCCGTAAAACCCGGTTGGCAATCCGGGGCGTCCCGCGTGTCCGAGTTGCAATTTCGAGTGCCGCCTCTTCATCAATCGAGACATTCAAAATACTCGCGGAACGCAGAATGATCCGGCGAAGCTCCTCGGGCTGATAAAACTCAAGCCGGCTGATCACACCAAACCGGTCCCGTAAGGGAGAGGTCAGGAGACCCGCCCGTGTCGTCGCGCCGATCAGGGTAAAATTCGGAAGGTTTAATTTCAGGGTCCGCGCCGTGGGACCCTGGCCGACAATAATATCGAGCTGAAAATCTTCCATGGCCGGATAGAGGATCTCTTCTACCGTCGGGTGCAGACGGTGGATCTCATCAATGAAAAAGATATCCCCTTCAGAGAGATTACTCAGGATCGCGGCCAGATCACCGGGATGTTCCACCGCCGGGCCAGAGGTCGATTTAATATTCACCCCCATTTCCCTGGCAATGATATTGGCCAGGGTTGTCTTTCCCAGTCCCGGAGGTCCATAGAAGATCACATGGTCCAGGACATCCCCCCGATTCTTTGCCGCCTGGATGTAGACCTTCAAGTTTTCCTTGATCTTCTCCTGGCCGACGTAATCTTCCATAGAGGTCGGCCTAAGACTGGAGTCGACTCGTTGCTCTTCATCAGTGGATTGGCTTGTCACGATGCGGTCATCCATTTAAAATAATCCGTTTTTTATTGTAACGATATCAGCATACCACTGTTTGGCTTCGCAAGACCCACTCCTTCAGGGCAAGGCACGAGGAACGCAGAACCGAAGCGTATGTGTATACGCGAGGATTCAAGTGCCGCAGCAACGCCGCCATGGAGGAATGGAGGGGCGTGCTGAATCGTTACAACTATTTTATTTTTGCCAATCCCTTCAGGGCAAGCTTAATCAATCCTTCTACTGAATCGATGTCACCATTGTTCTGCGCTTCTTCCCTCTGGACAATGTTCTCAATCACCCGTCTGGCTTCGGTCCGATGATAACCGAGGTTCATCAGGGCCGAAAGCGCATCTTCACTCACTTTATTCCCCGGGGTTGTCGTCTCAAGAACAATCCCGGAATGATCTGAATACAGGCTGCTGACCTTCTCTTTTAATTCAAGGGCAAGGCGTCCAGCCATCTTTGGACCCACCCCCGGAATCGCCCTTAATCTTTGAACATTCCCGTTTCGGATCGCATCGATCAACTCACCCGTTTCCATCCCGGACAGGATATTCAAACCCAATTTAGGGCCGATACCTGAAACCGAAATCAAGAGCAAAAAAAACTCCTTTTCAAGAAGAGAAAGAAAACCATACAACTGAAGCACATCTTCCCGTACATAGGTATAGATCTGAAGCGCGACAACCTCCTTCACTTCTGGAAGACGATAGTAGGTCGTTAAGGGAACATGGACCTGATAACCCAGTCCCTGCACTTCAATGATAAGAGCGGTGGGCGTCTTCTGCGTAATGTGTCCATTGATCGAGGCGATCATCTCTGACCCAATGTTTTACCGATGGCCGCCCTTTCAGACTGCGCCACTCTGGACTGGAACTTTGCCGTATGGGCATGACAAATCGCAATCGCCACGGCGTCGGCCTCGTGTTCTGATTTGATTTGTTTCGGGGTTTGAAGAAGGTGGCTCACCATCCGTTGCACCTGCTCCTTCGTGGCCCGGCCATAACCAACAACGGCCATCTTCACCGCAGTCGGGGCATATTCAAAGATGGGGAGGGCATGAGACTCCGCTGCCAGAAGGGCAACACCTTTCGCCTGCCCCAACTTAAGGGCCGACTTAAAATTCTTTGCGTAAAAAGTATCTTCGAGGGCAACCGCCGTGGGTAGGAAAGACGAGATAACCTGAAGGAGTCCATCGAAAATGCACTTCAGACGTGCAGGAAAAGGAGAACGAGGAGCCGTCTTGATCTCACCCGATTGAATCAAGGTGAATCGACCCTCATTGCTCTCATCAAGCACCGCATAACCTGTTACGCCGATACCTGGATCGATCCCCAGAATACGGTGATGGGTCGTCGGCAATGAGGGGGAAGAAACCCTCTCTTTTTGTCCCTCATCTTCACCCATGATGCTGCATTTACTTACTCGCTCACCTTTTCCATGACCTCATCCGGAATATCAAAATTGGCATAGACGTTTTGGACATCGTCCTGGTCTTCCAGCATCCCCATCAAGTGCAGCATGCGTTCCGCCTGTTTTCCTTCAAGGCGCGTGGAATTTTTTGGCAGAAAAGTGACTTCAGAAAACGTCGTGGAAAGATTCGCATCGGAAAGGGCCTGTTTCACATTTTCAAAGTCGTCCGGAAGCGTAATGACCTCGTAGTGGTCCGGGTCATCCGAACAAAGATCTTCCGCGCCGGCATCCAGGGTAATCGACATCAGTTTCTCTTCATCGACAGAGGTCTTTTCAAGAACAAGACAGCCCTTTTTTTCAAACATCCAGGCAACGCTCCCGCTTTCCCCCAGATTCCCTCCATGCTTGGAAAGGAGATGCCGGATCTCGGAGGCCGTCCGGTTCTTATTGTCGGTTGTAATATCCATCATAATCGCGACACCGCCCGGACCATACCCTTCATAGACAAACTCTTCATACTGGACGCCCGGCAGTTCTCCCGTCCCCTTCAGGATTGCCTTTTTCATGTTATCGGAAGGCATATTGGCTTCTTTGGCCTTACTGATCGCCGTTCTAAGACGCGGATTTCCCTGGGGATCTCCTCCGCCCATCTTCGCGGCGATGGTGATCTCACGAATGATCTTCGTAAAGATCTTCCCCCGCTTCGCGTCGGTGACTGCCTTTTGATGCTTTGTCGTCGCCCACTTTGAATGTCCGGACATATCGATCTCCGCAACCAGATTAATGAAGAAATCTTCCTAAAATAAGACCTCTTTTTCTAACATAATCCCGCTTGGAGTGTCAATTTGGATTGAAGCCACAAGATCCCCTATTGGGCTCGTGGTAAGGAAAAGAGTTGACAAGGGTTCGGTAAATCCTTTAGAAATTAGTGTTCGGAAATCGAGATCTTTTAAAGAGGAAAAACCCATGACAACACAAACCCACAAAATTATTTATACGAAGGTTGATGAAGCCCCTGCACTGGCCACTTACTCTTTTCTCCCGATTGTCAAGGGCTTCACAGAGGCCGCCGGCGTTGCCGTTGAAACCAGGGATATCTCCCTTGCAGGCCGGATTATCGCGAACTTCCCTGAAAATCTTACGGACAGCCAACGGCAGGCGGATGATCTGGCTGAACTGGGTACACTCGCAAAGACACCCGAGGCCAACATTATCAAACTCCCCAATGTCAGTGCGTCCGTTCCGCAGTTGAAGGCGGCCATTGAAGAGTTACAGGGAAAAGGCTATAAACTCCCCGACTATCCTGACGCTCCTGAAAACGATGCGGAGAAAGAAATCAAGGGACGATACGACAAGGTGAAAGGGAGCGCCGTCAATCCTGTTTTGAGAGAGGGCAATTCAGACCGAAGGGCGCCCGTTTCGGTCAAACAATATGCAAAAGACAACCCCCATTCCATGGGTGCGTGGTCTGTCAACTCAAAGACACATGTCGCCCATATGAAAGGCGGCGATTTTTTCACCAGCGAAAAGTCTACTGTCATTACCGGGGCCTCCGTTGGGGACGCACGGATCGAGTTTCTTGACTCAAATGGCAAGACCACCGTACTCAAAGAAAAAACAGCCCTTATCGAGGGAGAGGTCATTGACGCCTCGCTTCTGAGCCGCAGCGCCTTGCGCGAATTTCTTGAGACGGAAATGGAAGATGCAAAGAACAGCGGCGTGCTGTGGTCCATCCATCTCAAGGCCACAATGATGAAGGTTTCAGATCCCATTATTTTCGGCCATGCCGTTTCAGTTTACTTCAAAGATCTCTTTGAGAAACACGGATCGGTTCTCGAAAAATTAGGTTTCAACCCCAACAATGGGATGGGTGATCTTTACGCGAAGATCGAGGGCCTGCCGGAAGATCAACGGAAAGCAATTGAGGCCGATATCCAGATTTGCTATAAAAACCGTCCGGAACTGGCCATGGTCAACTCAGACAAAGGCATCACGAACCTCCATGTTCCGAGTGATGTAATTATCGATGCTTCAATGCCCGCCGCGATTCGCACTTCGGGTCAAATGTGGGGCACGGATGGCCAGCTTCACGATATGAAGGCCGTGATCCCGGATGGCAGCTACGCGGGGATTTATCAGGAAGTCATCGCCTTTTGTAAAGAACATGGCGCCTTCAATCCCGCGACCATGGGCAGTGTTCCCAATGTGGGGCTGATGGCGCAAAAGGCAGAGGAATACGGCTCTCACGACAAGACATTCACGGCCCCCGGAACGGGGACCATCCGCGTTGTGGACACGTCCGGACAAACCCTGCTCGAACATGCTGTGGAAGAAGGAGATATCTGGCGCATGTGCCAGGCAAAGGACTTGCCGATACAGGATTGGGTCAAGCTGGCCGTCACCCGGGCAAGGGCAAGTAATACACCCGCTGTTTTCTGGCTGGACAAAAACAGGGCGCACGACGCCCGGCTCATCGAAAAGGTGAACCGCTATTTGAAGGATCACGACACAGAGGGTCTGGAAATCCATACCATGCCTCCGGTCGAAGCTATCCGCTTTTCACTAAAAAGAATCAAAGAGGGGAAAGACACCATTTCGGTCACCGGAAATGTCCTGCGTGATTATCTCACCGATCTCTTTCCGATTCTGGAAGTGGGAACCAGCGCGAAAATGCTGTCCATTGTACCCCTCATGAATGGCGGCGGACTTTTTGAAACCGGCGCCGGAGGTTCTGCTCCGAAACATGTCCAGCAGATGGTGAAAGAAGGACATCTCCGGTGGGATTCCCTTGGCGAATTTCTGGCCCTTTCCGCATCATTGGAACATCTGGGCAAATCAAGCAACAATCCCAAGGCAAAAACCTTGGGAGAAACACTGGATCAGGCCACCGGAAAGTTTCTGGGCAGCAACAGTTCACCCTCCCGCAAGGTGGGTGAACTCGACAATCGGGGAAGCCATTTCTACCTCGCTTTGTACTGGGCACAGGCCTTGGCCGCGCAGACAGAAGATAAAGATCTTCAGGAATATTTTGCTCCCATCGCCTTACAGCTTGGGGAGAACGAAGTGAAGATTACTGAGGAACTGAAAGCCGCTCAGGGACAGGCGGTTGAGCTCGGAGGTTATTATCGTCCGGACCAGGAAAAGATGGAAAAAGCAATGCGTCCGAGCAACACCCTCAATGCGATCGTGAATGCGATCGTGTAAAAAACCGCTTCAAAGAAACACAATCTGAATATGCTTCAAAAAACCCCCAAGGGCTGAGATGGAACCTTGGGTTTTTTTACTGCTTTTTAATCGACTCAAATAATATTTTTGCTACCTTCTTATTTATTTTTGGAGCCTTTTCCAGATCCTCGAGGCTCGCCGCCTCGATATTTGAAAGACTTCCAAAGTGTTTCAACAGCGCCGTCCGTCGGAGTTTCCCGATCCCTTCGACTTCCTGAAGCCGGGAACGGAGCATCTTCTTGCCACGGATCTTACGATGATAGGTCACTGCAAAGCGGTGGGCCTCGTCCCGCACCTGCATCAACAGATGGGTGGCGGGTGAGCCGGGGGGGAGTTCTATCGGACTACTTCGGCCCGGAAGATAAACCCGTTCCCCTCGGTCTCCCTTTTCCTTGGCCAGGCCGATCAAATCGAATGATCCCAGGTGAAACTTGTCAAGAACCGATCCGACCGCTGAGATCTGACCTTTTCCGCCATCAATCAAGATCAGGTCAGGAGGCGTCTCTGGCTTTTCTTTCAGATGAGTCATGCGCCGGGACAGAACCTCGGCCATCATCGCAAAATCATCTGCCCCTTCAACGGTTTTGATCCGAAAGTGCCGATAATCCGAGCGCTTGGCCTTGCCCTTTTCAAAAACCACCATCGACCCAACAGCGCTCGTTCCCATAATATTAGAGATATCGTAGCCCTCGATTCGATAAGGCGACCTTTTCAAGTGGAGCAGCTCCTGAAGCATCTCCATCTTCGCCATGCCGCCGGCCCGAAGCTTCAAGTGGCCGTCCAGAGAAGATTCGGCATTTTCCTGAGCCAGACGCAACAGAGCCAGACCCTTTCCCCTCGAAGGGGAGAGAAGTTGGACGACGCCTCCTCGCCGCCCGGAAAGCCACTTTTCCAACAGGACTCTTTCCGTCAAAGGAAGCGGGAGCAGGATCTTTTTTGGAATTACCCCTTCCTTGGTGTAGAATTGCTGAAGAAATCCGGTACAGAGTTCTTCATCCGGGGTCTCGGCCATATGCTCAAGGAAGAAGTCTTTTCTGCCGACCAGCTTTCCGCCTCGGATGAAGAGAACCTGGAGGTCAAGTGCCTCCCCTTTTCTGAAAAACCCGATCACATCACGGTCTTCCATCCGCACCGATGTAATGCGCTGGCGTTCAAGAGCGCCTTCAATCTTCATGATCTGGTCCCGAATCTTCGCCGCTGCCTCAAAGTCGAGATTCTCCGCCCGTTGCTGCATTCTCTCCCGCAAGGTCTTCAAGAGTATCTTATCCCGCCCTTCCAGGAACTGCCGGACCTGGTCGATCATCCGACCGTAATCTGCCTTTGACTGATTGCCGGTGCATGGGGCAAGACAGCGCTTAATTTCAAATTCAATACAGGCGCGGTCCGCCCTTCCATCGATCACGATACTACAGTTCGGAAGAGGGAAGATCCGCCTCAAGAGGCGGAGCATCTCATGGAGGCCCCCCGCGGGGACATAGGGCCCGAAATAAAGTGCCCCGTCTTTCTTGACCTTGCGAACAATCTCAAGCCGGGGAAAATCATCCCCGATCGGAAGACGAAGAAGGGGGTAGTTCTTGTCATCTCGCAGGATAACATTGTATCTCGGTCGATGTTTCTTGATCAGGTTGTTCTCGAGGATCAGGGCCTCTAGTTCAGAGGCGGTTACCATTGTTTCAATATCCGCAACTTGGCCCACCATCGACCTAATCCTGGGGCTTTGATCTTTGCCGGAATGGAAGTAGCTCCGGACCCGGCTCGACAAGACCTTCGCCTTCCCGACATACAGAATCTCGCCCTTCTTCCCTCTCATGAGATAAACGCCCGGACTCTTGGGAAGGGCCTCTATTTTTTGTTGTATGTCCATGGCCACATATTATCAAACACGCATAGAAAGCCCCAACAAAAAAAGCCCCCCGGAATTCCGGGAGGCTTTTTAATAAAACACACTTAATCCGTTCTTAGAACCGATAGTTTACAGAGATGATCCCTTTAAGCTGATCATCCGTCGGACTGGTGCCCCCGCCAGGGGTTCCCAAGGTCTTCCATGCGTCCCCTGAGGCAAGATATCCAAGGTTGACGGCTATAGAAAGATTGTCATCAAGTTTATGATCGTGATTCAGGTCGATTTCGACCCCTAGATCACTATCCGCGCCGACAGCAGGGTCTTCCGTTGTCTGAGCCCAAATGACCGCCAGCTCAGTATGGCAGATATCTGAGGCAAGAACAGCAGAAAGTTTTACAGCCGTGATGCCGAGACCGCCGATACAACCGCGACCACCAGATCCCATTCGACCGGATAGAGGTCCTGCCATGACACTTGCACACTGTCCATCCCGGTCGCTGTTGATATCGTCATTGACCAAGATGTTCCCCAGGACGAAATTTCCGGAGACCCCGTTGACATTAATTTTAGTGTCGGTTGGACTCTCATCGCCCGAGGTCAGAAGGAAGCTCAGGTCGATATTTGCCGGTCCGATGGGCATTCCGGCACCAACGAGAAGATTCAAACCTTCCAGATCGATGTCTGCAGGGCCGACGCCCTCAATGGTTCCCTCAAGAAAATCAATTTCAAATCGACCGGCTATCGGACCGATCGACCCATCGGCCGTAAGGCCAATAGTTAAAAGTGTCGCATCACCGGGCAACCCAGGTACGATGGGAAACCCGACCGGGGGAAGTGGCAACCCCGCCCCAATTGCCGGGGCAAGGAGGGAATTGTTCCGGTCATTCATATAAGTGACAAAGAGCCCCAAGACATGCGCATCACCGTGGTTCATGCCGAGATTGAGAATATAAAGATTGGTATCACCACCGGTACTTCCCTGGTTAAAGACATTCCCCGTTTGAGTATCAACCAGCTTCGCGTCTATTAAGGTTACACTCGCCGGACCCATCATAAAATTCCCGGCAATGACATCGATTGTATCGTCTAAAATCAGACCATGCCCCAGCGTAAACTGCTTACGCCCGAGAACCACCTTGAGAGGATTAAGCGCAAACTTCAGATAGGCCTCGCGGACACCGACAATATTATAGCTGCCTCCAAAACTGGACGTCCCAAATCGGAAATTTCCTGTTCCGCAGAAGGAAGAAGCACCTGAAACGGGAATAGTTCCACCTGTCGTAGAGGGCCCGGGACAGAGCGTGTTACCCGGATCATTAAAGCTGTTCGTGAAATCGACAATGACGACGGCAGAGGTCATCCCCGCCGTAATCGTCGTCTTCAGACGGAAGCGGCCGTCGGAAAAGGCTGTTTGATCATCTAAAACATCATTAGCATCACTCAGATTGTCACTATAGACACCGCGAACTCGGAAATCTCCTTCAATATCAAAATCTGCAGCATAAACCGAAGCCGAATAGAGTAGTGCCGCCACGGCCAAGGCAACTCCTAATGATCTTTTCATCAATCCCTCCTCAATGTGTTGGATTAGTAACAGATGTCAATCTGGTATTAATCGATATCGTCTAAAGTTTGCGATAAGACTGAATGGTCGAAGAATTCCACGAAAAAAAAAGATTAAAATGACCTTATTATAGTTTATTGTCTAGGGAAAAGACCATCCCTTGATCCAGTAACTGGAAAATCGAGGCTCATTATAAGGAGGATGCAGTCAGGTTACCTGATCCTGGTTGACCGTTTCGGTCAAGAGTGTAACCTCATTGTTGCTTACATCGAGAAATCCCGGGCCGATGGAAAGCTCCCTTTTGTTCCCTTCCGGAGAGGTAATCACCAGGGAACCGGGTACGAGGGTCGTAATGAGCGGGGCATGATTTACCAGGACACCCATACGCCCAAGACCGCCGGGAACCACGATAGACCGGACCGGGCCTTTAAAAAATATCTGCTCCGGCGTCGTCACGGTCAACTGGAAGGTCTTTTGGTTCATGCGTTCAACTTCTCCGCCTTCTCCTGCGCTTCTTCAATCGTCCCAACCATGTAGAAGGCCTGCTCCGGAAGTTCATCCATCTCACCGGCAACAATCTTCTGGAAACCCTTGATGGAGTCCTCTAATTTCACATATTTACCGGGAGTGCCCGTAAAGACCTCGGCGACGAAGAAAGGCTGCGAGAGGAACCGCTGGATCTTTCTGGCACGCTGAACGGTCAGACGGTCTTCTTCAGAGAGTTCGTCCATCCCCAGAATGGCAATAATGTCCTGCAGTTCCTTATATTTCTGAAGGATACGCTGAACATCCTGGGCTATTTGATAATGTTCATCCCCGATCACCTGCGGGTCCAGCAGACGGGAGGTCGAATCCAGGGGATCGACGGCGGGATAAATTCCGAGCTCTGCAATCTGCCTGGAAAGAACGGTCGTGGCATCGAGATGTGTAAAGGTTGTTGCCGGTGCCGGATCGGTGATGTCGTCAGCCGGGACATAGATGGCCTGGACGGAGGTAATCGATCCCGTAGTCGTCGAGGTAATTCTCTCCTGGAGTTCTCCCATCTCTGTGGCCAGGGTCGGCTGGTACCCGACGGCCGAAGGCATTCTTCCCAGAAGTGCCGACACCTCAGAACCCGCCTGAACAAAGCGAAAAACGTTGTCCACAAAAAGCAGTACGTCCTGTCCTTTTTCGTCCCGGAAATATTCGGCCATGGTCAGGGCGGAAAGACCAATTCGTAAACGGGCTCCGGGAGGTTCATTCATCTGGCCGAAGGCGAGGACCGTTTTATTCAACACACCGGACTCCGTCATCTCAGCGTAAAGATCGTTCCCTTCACGGGTCCGTTCGCCCACTCCAGCGAAGACGGAATAACCGCCATGCTCTGCCCCGATATTTCGAATGAGTTCCATGATGATGACAGTCTTCCCAACCCCGGCCCCTCCAAAAAGGCCAACCTTCCCCCCTTTTGCGTAGGGTGCAAGGAGATCGACCACTTTTATTCCGGTTTCCAGGATTGATGTGACAGGAACCTGATCTTCAAAGGAAGGACTGGATCGATGGATCGGCCATTTCTTCTCCGGATTCGCGACAGGGCCCAAGCCATCGATGGTCTCTCCGGTCACGTTGAACATCCGGCCAAGGGTCTGCTCACCCACCGGGACCGAGATTGGCTCGCCAAGGTCAACGGCCTCCATCCCGCGGACAAGACCATCCGTAGAACGCATGGCGATACAGCGCACCACATCGTCCCCGAGATGTTGTGCCGTCTCTACAATGATCTCGGTATTTGTTAAGGTGTTTTTGATCTGGACGGCATTCAAAATTTGGGGGAGCTGGTCTGATGGGAATTGGATATCAACCGTAGGTCCGATCACCTGTAAAATCTTGCCTGTTGCCATAAATATACTCCTTTCACAAGGTACAATTATCAGGATACAGGTAGGACTTTCATCTTTATCCTGCCACCTACACCCTGATAACTGTACCCTCTAGCGGTTACGTAGAATTTAAGCCTTCATTGCCTCACCGGCCGTGACAATCTCTAATATCTCATTCGTAATAGCCGCCTGCCGTGCCTTGTTTCCCATCAGGCTCAAATGGTCGATCATCTCATTGGCACTGTCCGTTGCATTTTTCATCGCGACCATCCGCGAGGAGTTCTCTGCGGTAAAAGACTCCAAAAGGGTGGAATACATCCTCGACTTGATCTGCCGCGACAGAAACTGGTCTATAATTGTAGAAAAATCGGGCTCCAGAATAAAATCAGGGGCCTGGTCCGGATCTTCAACCCCTTTTTCCTGCTGAACATTGAGAAACTTCTTTAAGACCGGTTTTGTTGATATCGCAGAGATGAAGCTGGTGTAAAGGACCTGCACTTCATCAAGGGTGCCGGAAAGATAAGCCTCCACCACCCGGTCGGTAATCCCAGAAATCCTCTGATAGTCCGGGGTGCCGCCTAGATCGAGAACACTGAAGAGGATGGGCCACTCCCTTTTTTGAAAATAATCATGGCCCTTTTTTCCAATAAGTATCAGCTTCACTTCCTGGGATCTCGGCTCTTTCAGGAAGGACTCGGCACGGGAAATGATGCTCGAATTGTAGGCACCGCAAAGACCGCGGTCAGAGGTCACCACCAGCAGACCGATGGTCTTGACATCACGCAACTCGAAGAAGGGATGCTTCACCTCTCCTGCAGAGGCCATCAGGTGCGACAGGATCAACTCCATCTTTTCATAATAGGGCTTGGCGCGGCGAAAGGTCTGTTCAGATTTCTTCAGGCGTGAGGCAGCAACCATCTGCATGGTCTTGGTAATCTGCTGGGTTTTTTTTGCGGAGCGGATACGCCCCTTGAGTTCGCGGAGGGTGACGCCCATTCTTTAAGCAGTCCCCACGGGACGCCATCCCTTCTTGAAGGCGGTGATGGCTTCATCCATTTTTTTGTTCAATGTCTCGTTTAAGGCCTTTTTTTCCACGATTTCCCGTACAAGCTCCGGATGTTGTTCGGCCATCATCTTCAAATAAGCCTCTTCAAAGGCCTGGACATCCTCGGTATTCAGATCGTCAAGGTGACCCATCGTTCCGGCATAGATCGTCATGACCTGTTCCGCAAGGGAGTAGGGTTTATACTGCCCCTGCTTGAGCAGCTCGACCATCTTTTCCCCCCGCTTTAACTGCGCCAGAGTCGCCTTGTCCAGATCAGACCCAAACTGGGCGAATGCGGCCAGTTCTCGGTATTGCGCAAGGTCGAGCCGCAAGCGACCGGATACCTTCTTCATCGCCTTGGTCTGGGCGTTTCCGCCAACACGGGAAACAGAAAGACCCACATTAATTGCAGGACGAACCCCCGAGTAGAAAAGATCGGGTTCAAGATAGATTTGTCCATCTGTAATGGAAATCACGTTTGTGGGGATATAGGCGGAGACATCACCGGCCTGTGTCTCAATAATCGGAAGGGCGGTCAATGATCCGCCGCCGAGATCTTTATTCAGTTTTGCCGCACGTTCCAGGAGGCGGGAATGGAGAAAAAAGACATCTCCCGGATAGGCCTCTCTTCCCGGAGGACGCCGAAGGAGAAGCGACAACTGACGATAGGCCTGTGCATGTTTAGAGAGATCATCATAGACCACCAGGGCGTGTTTTCCGTTATACATAAATTCTTCGCCGATTGTACAACCGGCATAAGGCGCAATATATTGCAAAGAGGCGGGCTCATTGGCCGTCGCGGAAACAACGGTGGTATATTCCATCGCACCATACTTTTCCAGGGTCTCAACCACCGAGGCCACGTTGGACGATTTCCCTCCCACGGCGACATAAACACAATAAACCCCGCTGCCCTTCTGATTGATAATTGTATCCACGGCAATCGCCGTTTTTCCGGTCTGCCGGTCACCAATAATAAGTTCCCGCTGTCCTCGACCGATCGGGATCATGGCGTCAATCGCCTTGAGACCGGTTTGAATCGGCTCTTTAACCGACTCACGGGCGACCACGTTCGGAGCCCCGCCCTCAAGAATACGAGAACGATCTGTGACGATAGGACCTTTCCCGTCAATCGGACGTCCGAGCGCATTGACAACACGACCGACCATTGCTTCACCCACGGGGATCTGCGCAATTTTTCCGGTTCGCTTGGCGAGATCCCCTTCCTTGATTTTGCTGGTCTCTCCAAAAAGGATCACGCCGACGTCGTCTTTTTCAAGGTTCAAAATCATCCCGACCACATCATTCGGAAAGGAAACCAGTTCTCCGGCCATGGCATTCTTCAATCCGGAGAGCCGGGCAATACCATCACCGACACTTAAGACTTCACCGGACTCTTCGATAGTAATGTCCGCTTGATAGCCTTCGATATACTTCTGGAGTACGCTTGCGATTTCACCTTGATCTATTTTCAATTGTCTTCCCCTTATTTTCCCTTCTCAGCCAGAATCTTGCTCGAAATCTCCTCACGCAAACGGCTAAGCTGACGGCGCAGACTCCCATCGATGATCCGTTCTCCCATCTGAATCACGATACCGCCGAGGATTGAGGGATCAACCGACTTCTTCAAAAAGACCGCTTCGCCCGTGAGTTCCGTGAGAGTACTTTCAAGTTTCTTTTCTAATTCTTCAGACAGAGGAACTGCCGTGATGACCCTTGCAGTCGTCCGGCCCCGGGATTCGGATGCAAGCTCAAAAAGCGCGTTGAAGATCTCAGGCAGAAGCCCCCCCCTGGACTGATCAATCGCCAGCCGGATGTGATGCCGGGAAATCTGGGAGGTTTCACCGCCCAGGATTTCTTCAATGGCCTTCTCTTTCCCTTCCGGGGTGATCTTGGGGTCTTTCAGGAACTCAAGCAGCGCCGGGTTTTTATCAAAGACGGTCTTGAATTGCGTCAGTTCTTCCTCGACCTTCTCAAGAACCCCTTCACAGCAGGCAATCGCCAGAATGGCCTCTGCGTAGGAACGCGCAATCTCTCTGGTCTGTTTGTCAGACTTTTCCATAAGCCTCTTTGACCTGGTCGAGGGCCCCTTCGATCAACTTATTGTGGTCCTGCGCACTTAAATTGTTCTGAACCATCTTGCTTGCAACCTGTATCGAGAGTTCTGCAACCTGGGCCTGGAGTTCGATCAGGGCCTTTTGCTTCTCCCTTTCGATTTCTTCCTGGGCCTTCTTGACCAAATCCTTTGACTCTTCAGAGGCCTTGGACAGGATCTCTTTCCGCAGGATTTCTCCGGCAGCCCGGCCCTCTTCTATCATCTTTTGCACCTCGCCCCGTCCCTCCTCCAACTGCTTCTTATACTCGAAAAGAAGAGACTCTGCCTCCGCGCGGCCCCTCTCGGAATCGTCAATCGCATTTTTGATCGACTTCTCCCGGCCTTCCATAAGATCCAGAATGGGCTTGTAGGCAAACTGCTTCAGCAACGCAAGAAGCAGGAGAAAAGAGACAACGGTCCATATCATTAAACCTGGATCGGGTTCAAACATGGCATTCCCCTTATTTTGTCATGACCAACAAGAGCGCGACCACCAGGGTATACAGGGCCAGGGCCTCGATAAACGCGATTGAAATCAACATGGTGGTACGAAGTTCCCCTGCAACCTCCGGCTGCCGCGACATGGCCTCCATCGTCTTTCCAACAAGCCACCCAATCGACAGGGAACCTCCAAAAGCGGCCAGCGCTATCCCCATTACCGCGCCTACGTAAGTCATACCCTCCATACTCTCATCCTCCTTAGTTAAGTCAACACCAATTTGTTATCAACAATGCGCCCACTGCGCCGTTTAGGATCTGTCCTTATTAATGTTCCATATGGATGGCCGCCGAAAAATAGGTTGCCGTCAGGATGGAAAAAATAAAAGACTGAATCAATGCAACAAAGATCTCAAAAGCACTCATAATAACCACACCCACGATGGGCAAGGGCGTCACAGGAATGCTTTTGAGCAAAATAATCAGGGATAAAAAAACCAGTATAACAATGTGTCCCGCCAACATATTGGCAAACAGCCGGATGGCCAGAGAAAGAGGCTTGGCCAGTTGGCCGATAAATTCAATCGGGAGCATGAGCGGCAGGATCCATGAGGGGACGCCCGGAGGAATAAATCCCTTGAGATATCCGACAAGGCCATGCTTCTTCACCCCCACGCCCTGGACCGTCACGAAGACCATCAGGGCCAGACCCGCCGTAACATTGATATTTGCAACGGGGGTGAAGGAACCGGGAATCAAGCCCAGAAGACTTGAGGTGAGAATGAAAAGGAAGAGTGTCGCGATAAAAGGGAAGATGAATCGCCCTTCTTCGCCGATCACCTTCAACACAATCTCTTTCATCAGGAAGTCCAGGACCGATTCAACAAGGTTCTGTTTCCCCTTGGGATAACGTTTTTGCGTCTTTGCGGTCCAGACAAACAGGGCAAAAACCACTGCGGCAGCGATCCAGATCCAGATAACTGCCTGGTTTATCGAAAAGTCGATCCCCGCTATGTGGATATCGTAGATCGAGTGAAGTTCGAAGTGATGGAGCGGATCGATTCCTTGGGCCTCTTCTGCCATCAGTTTCCTTTCAGGGGCTGTGTACGCCGATGCCGAATATCACTACAGAAATCCATGGCCGCGTTTAGAAAAAGAAAGAACGAAAATACGATAACCAACGTAAGAACCAGCCAGGGAAGATCTACTGAAGTAAAGCGGTCCAGAATATATAAGAGGGATGCAATCACTGTGAGTCTGAACAGAAAACCACTTAGAGCAGAACGGAGCTCTGTAGAAATAGACCTCTGAGATCCTTTAAATGCGGTGATTTTCAGGGAATAGTAATAAAGGCCGCCCAAGGCCCCTCCAATGAGAATAGATGCAATCACTCTTTTTCTTTCTCCTTTTTTCGAGTCTTTTCACTGGCAATGAGCCGAACGATGCTCAGGAAACCAGAGGCAGTACCAAAGAGAAACCCAAGCAAAAAAAACCAGGGACTGGTGCCGAGCCATTCATCCAGGCTATGCCCCCCCCAGGCACCTATCAAGACTGAAACCACCATCTCGATGCCAAGATTCGCGTACCGGCGGAGGAAATTCCAGTCACTCCCCTGATTTTTGTCAGGCTTCAAGTGCCACCCTGCTGGAAACCGGTAGAGACTAATAACAAACGATCACTTCTATCACATCCAATGAATCTTTGTCAAACAATACTGAGGGTTTTTTATAGAACATTCCTGAGCTACCACCCTTTTAATACCTGCCGAAGCTTCTCAACATCCTGCTCATCACACCAGACATAGGCGGAGTATCTCGACTCAAAACCCATCCCGTCAACGGAATAGAGGTTGATCCCTTCCTGTGCGATCCGATCAAGCGTATCTGCAAGGGCACCCGCCCTGTCTTCTCCGCACAGGTGGAAGCAGCTTCCTTCTTTCAAAGACCATCCGGAACCCCGGACCGCCTTCTTGAAGGCATGCGGATCACGAGGAATCGCAATGATCTCTGCATTGCCCCGACCGGTTCCGAAACACCAGACCCCGGCCAGATTGATTTCAGCCTCGGCCATTCGTTTTGAAAATCGCGCCAACTGTCCAGGCCGGTCTTCCGTCCCAATTACAAAATAAGTCGCCCTTGAGATATCCATCCCCCCCACCTCATCCTTTTTCAGATTTTTAATAATGCACAATCTACTTGATTTGAGGCCTACCGCAAAAACCTCCGTCAAAATAACGAAATCGTTCATAAAATGCAATATCTAGAAATTCATTTTGCATTCTGACATGCTTATTTGGTCAGGAGAATAAATTGCATTTCAGACGTGATTCGACTATCATGCTCTCCATGAAAATCAAGCTTTACCACCCCCTCAGAGAGATCTCCATGAAGGGTCCAAGGGAAGCCGCTTATATCTTAAAAAAATTGAATCTCCCCAGGGAGGCCTACCTTGTCATTTGGGGGGAAGAACTGGTCGCGGAGGACGCGATCCTTCCGGATGAGGCAGAAATTGAGATTCGTCCGGTGATTTCAGGGGGTTGAATGGAATGAAATGTCGTCGATGTAAAAAACCGGCAGTGATCAAGTTGACGCGTCACAATACCGCGTATTGCAGTTTCTGTTTTCAGTTCTACATCTATGATCAGGTCAGACGGGCGCTTTCTGAGTACAATATGCTTCAAAAAAAGGAGCCGGTCCTCGTCGCGGTATCTGGAGGGAAGGATTCACTCGCCCTCTGGGATATTCTGATCAAACTGGGCTATCAGACCGTCGGGCTCCACCTGAATCTTGGAATCGGGTCTTATTCCGAGGCATCACAAAACAAGGTTGAGGCCTTTGCCCTCGCACGAAATCTTGAGTTGATCACGCATGCCTATCAGGAGGCCTATGGCCTCGGCGTGATCGAAATTGCACAGGAGACGGCCCGTCCCGCCTGCTCCGCCTGCGGGACGATGAAACGCTACCACTTTAATCGCATTGCAAAAGAAAAGGGTTTTCCAGTGGTCGCAACCGGGCATAATCTCGATGATGAAGCGGCCCGGCTTCTGGGAAATGTCCTCCAGTGGCAGGGAAATTATCTTCAGAAGCAATCTCCAGCCCTTTCAGCGGAAGGCGGAAAGTGGGCCAGAAAGGTGAGACCCCTCTACCGGCTGACAGAGCGGGAGGTCGCGGCTTATACGGTGATCAGCCGGATTGACTACATTGTTGAAGAATGTCCGATGTCGAAAGGGGCCAAAATGTTTCTCTATAAAGAGGTGCTTAATAAATTAGAGGAGGCCTCTCCAGGGACAAAGCATCAATTCTATCTCGGATATCTACAAAAAAAGGAAGAGATCTTTACTCCCCAGAAAGAGGACAACCAGTGCTGTGAAGCCTGCGGACAACCCACGCGGGGCAAAATCTGCAGTTATTGCCGCCTGATGGAACGCGTGGCCACATGAGGTTGTTTGCGTCCGGAGAACGGATTCATCTGATCAATTACAAGGGGCGGACCTATCCGCTCAACCTGAAGGCCGGAGCAACCTTCGGCTTCAGCGGCGAAAAAATTCTCCACGACGACATCATCGGCCAGGAAGACGGAACTGAGGTCCGTTTTTCCGGAGGCACCCGTTTTCTGGCCCTCAAGCCGACATTGGCCGAATACACCCTCCACATGCCGCGAGGCGCACAGATCCTTTATCCTAAAGATCTGGCCCTCATTCCCGTCTGGGCAGATGTCTACCCCGGAGCCACCATCATTGAAGCCGGCATCGGATCGGGAGCGCTGACGCTCTTCCTTCTCCAGGCCGTCGGAGAAAAGGGCAAGGTCATCAGTTATGAAATCCGAGACGACTTTGCCCGCCGGGCCTTGAGCAATATCGAAACCTACCTGGGAAAAACCCTCACGCAGGAACGCTTGCTTCTCCGCGAAGAAAATATCTATGAAGGGATTTCTGAAGAATCGGTAGACCGCATTATTCTCGATCTGCCGGAGCCCTACCAGGTTGTCCCCCATGCGGTATCGGCCCTCCGTTCGGGAGGAATCTTCCTTTGTTTTCTTCCAACCGTCCCGCAAATAGAACGCGTCGTTGAGGCCTTAAGAGGGACCAAGGCCTTTGAGTCGATCGAAACTTTCGAAACCCTTCTCCGGCCATGGAATATTGATGGCCGAAGCGTCCGGCCCAGCTTACGGATGATCGGACATTCCGGCTTCATCACCACCGCGAGGCGGATAAAACGATAATCAAAAGAGAATATCCATTTGAAATTATATAACCCACTGGAGGATTTACTATGTTGAATAAAACCCAGGTTGACCGTTTAAACACCCAGATTGCCGGAGAGGCCTATACCTCCAGAATGTTTTTGTCCATGTCCTGTTGGGCCTTTAAAAAAGGCTTAAAGGGGATCGGTTCGTTCTTTAAGGATCACCACGAATCAGAAGAAGAGCACATGCATACGCTCATGGATTACCTGATCCAGACAGGTGGAAAGGTCAAGGTGGGGCAGGTTGAAGCGCCACCTGAAGAATTTGGAGGGGTTCGTGCCGCCTTTCAGATCGCTCTGGATCGAGAAGTAACCGTCTCGAAGGAGATCACAAGCATGGTGGACCTCTTCCTTCAGGAAAAAGACTATTCGACGTTCACCTTCTTGCAAACCTTTGTCGCAGAGCAGCATGAAGAAGACCATCTGTTTCGAATGATCCTTGAAAAGATTGATCTGATAGGAGATGACAAACAAGGTATTTTCTGGATCGACAAAGAAATCGCCAGCCTTTCAACCTCAGAATAATCCTTGAGAGCGGCAGGAGACCTGTGCGCCATGACAAGAATAACCGACATTGTCTTTGACGTTGGAAGGGTCCTCGTCGACTTCTCCTATCAGGATCTCTTTGCCTTCTTACGAGACAATGGGGCCGAGGTAAAGGGAATAAAAGACTTCGTGGAAAAAACAGACCTTCTTTCGTATGAGTATGGCCATCTCTCTGGTGAGTCGTTTATTGACAACATCAACGACCTGCTCAAGTCTCCTCTCGACCGTGACCGGCTCACCGAAAAATGGGTTTATATATTCAAACCGATTTGCAAGATGCAGGCGCTTGCCTTGGCGCTCAGGAACAGGTTCGGCGTCTATCTGCTCAGCAATACCAGCGCCCTCCACTGGGATTATCTCCTGACGGAATGTCGGCTTGACAAAATCAGTGATGGGGCGCTCGCCTCTTTTGAAGTGGGCGCGGTAAAACCGGAGGAGAAGATATTCCGAGAGGCGGAAAAACGCTTTAATTTAAGACCAGAAACAACTCTTTTTATTGATGATCTTGAGACAAACATCGCGGGTGCCATCGCCTGCGGGTGGCACGGAATACATCACATGGGTGTTGAGAACACCTGGAAGGAACTAACAAAATTCATTCCAGATTTGTAACGACAGAGCACAGCCCTCTCAAAAAATTCCCGCTTCCTTTTGCAACCAACGAATATAAGGAATGATCGCTTTGATCTCTTCGGTTTCAAGGCCGCTGATCTTGGGCATGTTCCCGAATTTCCAATGGTGGGCCCGGACGCCCCTCTGCGGCGCCAGGAGGAAGGCGGCGTCTCCATGGTGGTTCGGTGCGTAAATCTTGGAAAGGAAGGTCGGCCCCCGATCTGTCCCGATGGCACCTTTTCCATGGCATCCAGCACAAGACTCATTAAAAAAGGTCTCTCCCTTTGCAAACTCAGCGGGGGCCTTCCTTACCTGCATCGTCGAAGGCGAGCGGCTTGAATCACTACTACAGGACGTCAGTGACAATGCCGTAAAGACACCAGCAAGTACCAGCCATTTCTCCATCTGAACACCGCTCTTTCTGGGGTCATCGTTGAAAGGGGGTCATTATTCAGCATCCCCTATTTTGATCGAACGATCCGGACCTTCTTGAGGGTAACATCGTTATTGGGTCTGTCACGGCGGTCTTTTGGAGCCCTGGCAATCTTGCGAACGACATCTTGCCCTTTGAAAACCTGGCCGAAGATGGTGTGTTTGTTATTCAGGTGGGGTGTCGCTCCCTCTGTAATGAAAAACTGGCTGCCATTGGTATTGGGGCCGGAATTTGCCATGGCAAGACGGCCCGGCCGGTCAAACTTTAATTTCGAGGTAAACTCATCCCCAAACTGGTAACCGGGACCGCCCATCCCGTTTTCCATCGGATCACCGCCCTGTATCATAAAACCAGGGATCACCCGGTGAAAGATGATGTTATCGTAAAGCGGCTTTTTCACTTTTTTCCTGGTTTTCGGATCGGTCCACTCCTTCGTCCCCTCTGCGAGTCCGATAAAATTCTCGACTGTTTTAGGGGCTTCCTTTGGAAAAAGCTCAATCGTAATGTCGCCCAGGTTGGTTTCCATCACGGCATAAAGACCAGGAGGAAGCTCTTCCCCGGAGGCATCCATATTGGGGACAGTCGTCATCAAAATAACCGCAAAAAACATCACCATAAAAGACAGATGCATCATCATACCTCCTTAATTGATAGTCGAGGGATACTACACCAATAGGAACGGATTCGCAAGAATATGGCCACTACTTCCTGCAAAGATCCTCTAGATCCTTCGGGTCCACATCCATCAAACTCTTTACCACCCGATCGGCCTTGGCCCGAAGGACTTCTTTAGGATATGTATTTGTGACGGCAAGAGAGCGCATTCCTGCAAGACGAACCCCTTCGAGACCGTGCAGGGAATCTTCAATAACAACACAGGCTTCCGGAGGGATCGACTGCTTCTGCCGGGGAAGCGCATTGAGTTTCGCCAATGCGGTCAAAAATGCCTCAGGATGAGGCTTTCCATTTCTAACGTCCTGGGCGCTGACAATCACCGGGAAAGCCGCACGCATCCCCCCCTTGTCAAGAATCGCCTTGATTTCCCCGCGAAAGGCACCGGAGGCAATCGCCAAACGGTAGCGCCCTTCTGCCTTTCTCACAAATTCAACCACTCCCGGATAGAGGTAAAGATCCTTCCCCGACAAGATCCGGTAAAGGGCCATCTTCCGGATGATCAGTTTTTTAAGGATCTTATTATCGACAGTTCGCTTGTAGACGGAAAGAATCGTTGTAAAAAAACCTTTGTCATCCATGGCCAAGTATTCATGATAATATTCTTCCCGAGTCAGAGAAATCCCCTCCTCTTCCAGGGTGGTCTGAAATGCCCTTAAATGGTGCGGTTCACTGTCGGCAATGATCCCGTCACAATCAAAAATAATGGCTTTAAGCATCTTATTCACCTCTGCCCAGTTTTATCATTGCATAGTCGCATGCCCAAAAATCCGAGCCTGGCCTCAAAATATAGTCGGATAGTATCTCTTTTGACGTGCCCGTGTCACCCTCGATTTTCTCCTCTGGATCTGGCCCTGTGGATTATTGACACTTTAATCAAAAATGGAGTAGGGTTCTAGGATGTCAAAAGTTGTAATCATCGGCGCGGATAAAAGCGGCTCGATTGTCTCAAAACGTTTACTACGGTCCACATGGGTTATTGTTGTTGTCGGAATAGTCGATCGAGACCCAAACGCCTTGGCCGTCCCCCTCGCGAAAAGAAAAGGCTTGCCCATTTCCACCAAGGATCCGCTTCAGGTGTTACAAAACCTAGATGCCGATCTGGTCTTCGATCTGACCGGGGATCCTCACTTTGAGAAAAAACTCTTAGATTTTCCAAGCCGGCGTTTCGTTGTGGTCTCAGGGAAATCGACGCAACTTCTTTGGGATACCATTCAAGAACTTGAGAAAAAGGAAGAGTTTTTAAATCGACGACTCCAAGAACACCGGGTCCTGCAGAAGATAAACCTCCTGAATCTCCGTTCTGTTACCGCGAACCATATTCTCGAGAGCATTGTCACGGGCATGATGCATATGTCCGAGATGCCGGCCGGTTCCATTGTTATGTTTAATAAATTAGGAGAACTTAGCCTGGTATACGCTAAAGGTTTTCCCCCGAATTCTATAAAAATAAGGCCTATCCTATTCGACCCAGGGGATTGACAGAACATATTTTTTCACGGATGGAACCATTGCTTGTCCCGAATATTCCCGATTGTCCTTTCTGTGATGACCCTATCCTTGTGAAAGAAGGGGTTCAATCCCTGATTGCAATACCTCTTCTTTCTAACGCAGGACCGATCGGTATTCTTTACGCCGACGATTTCAGGCCTCGGAGTTTTGAACCGTCAATCATGGAGGCCCTGCTGACGCTGGGAACACAGGCGGTCATCAGCATTCAAAACCAACAAGCATTTCAAGAGATCAGGGATCTCTCAACCCATGATTCTCTGACCGGACTCTACAACCGCCGCTACCTCGACAGGGCCTTGAGGACCGAGATGGACCGGACCTCCCGACTACAACATCCTTTATCACTCATCATGCTGGACATCGACCATTTCAAGACCATCAACGACAAATTCGGACACATGATCGGCGATCAGGTTCTAAACGGTCTGTCAAGACTGTTCGAATCGATCATTCGTCCCTACGATACCTTCGCCCGTTTCGGGGGTGAAGAGTTCCTCATCGTGATGCCTGAAACAGATGATGGCATCGCAACCGCGTTGGCTGAACGGCTACGTAAATCCGTCGCAACAACAGAATTTTCTTCAAAAGGGGTTTCCATGACCTGTAGCTTCGGGGTAAGCACCTCGCTGTGGGATGAAGAACCGCTTCTCGATTTAGAAACCTTTGTCGAGCGCGCGGACAAAGCACTCTACCAAGCCAAGAAATCCGGTCGTAATCAGGTCGTCAGCTTCAGCAGCCTTGCAGAAGAATCAGGAAAGATCGATGCCCACCTCGGAGATGAACCGTAAATTCAGACGATGAAAGTAATTGAGTTGCAAGGTGATCGTCTGAGCAAAAAGATCCGGGAAAGTATCTTGGGCGAGGTCGTCTGAATCGACAACGTCATAGCGGGTGAGGCCATGCCAGAGTTGGGCAAGATGATAATTCGCCTCAATGAAATAACCGAGGTGGTCTACAGAAGAGGATGAGATACCGGAGATCCCTTCCAGTCCTTTGTCCCGTCCGAACAGGATTGAGGCGGTCAGATCAAAGCGTTCATGGTCAAGATCTACATCAACGATATAACGCTGGAACCGGTTCTTTCTTCCGAGTGAAAGTTCATTTGTCCCCCAGTACCCCAAGCCCCCGATAGCATACTGGCCGAAAAAGAGCTTGTGGAGACGGAGATAATAGTCCTTCTCAGTATTGTTATCAAACTCCCCCGGTTTTCTACCGGGACCATTGGAGAGGGCAATCGTCCACATCGTCATCCCTGAAAACATCCCACGCAGTTCAATCGTTCTCTGAGGCGCTCCAAGAGAAAAGAAATTCCCATCCCCGCTCTTGTTCCTTACCCGCGCCTGGTGAATCGCATAATCATCAATGGTAAGATTCCGGCCACTCGCAAAATTAAAATAATCCCGCATACCGAACTGACCCGCCTTGATCAGCTTTACCGTCAAGTAGGGGGACTCATAATCGACGAGGAACTTGATGAATATTTCATCAAGTTCCTCGTCAAGGAAAGGCTCCCCGCTAACCCAAAAAGAAAGTTGGTCGGTAAGGCTCCCGGCTGAATACAGGATCACTCCCTCTGGAAAATGGAGGTCGGTCTGCGGCTGACCTTCTGCGAAAGAGTAATGCGCATCGGCAATAATACGAAGGGACAAGGGAACATCCTTCAGAAGGGATAAGGCCTCTGTCTTTTGGAGCTTGTCTGCAGCCTCGGTCTGAACATCAAGTTGATAGCCGTTGGCCATAAAGGTAAGGCCGAACTTATTCAGCTTCGGCGGCATGGTATGGCAAACAGTGCAGATGTAGTTATATTTCCGCGCAAATGAAGGAATAGCTTGACTCGGTCGGACGGAGAGGACGAAAACATCCAGGAACAATAGGATCAAAAATAGCAGCATCGATTTACGGTTCATGAAGGCCTCCCTCTTTCATATTAAGATCGTAATCGCAGAGTGCCCCTATTTTATTCTATGGCAAGGTGCGAGGAGCGCAGAACCACAGCGTATGTCTATACGCGAGGATCGAGCACCGCAGCAACGCAGCCATAGGGCACAAGAGGGGCGGGCTGAGCGATTACTTACGGGCCTGTTTCCGTTCAGATAAATAGGCCGCGACAGACCGTGCCTGCATATCACTGAGTCCCAGATTCGGCATAAGGGTGTCCGGACGGTACTTCTGCGGATCTTTGATCCAGGAATACATCCACCCTTCTTTGAGCCGGTCCCCGACCGTGGTTAGATCCGGACTAATCGTCACCCGCTGCAGTGAAAGTTTTCCGATACGATGACAACCGGTACAGCCTTTCATATTGATCACCATTTTCCCTATGTTAATCATCCCTGTCCGGCTCATCCCGGGTTTCTTCGCTTCCGACATCCTTTCAGACATCATCCGGCCCTTTCCCAAAGGGAGGTTCAGATTCCTCCCCTTTCGGAGCGTGGAGATGAATTCGGTCATGTTCATCAGCTCGTCGTCGTTTAATCTGAGCTTCGGCATGCGCGCGATAGGATTTTGTGCATAACCCAGGGGACGGATGCGGTAAGGATTCTTGAGAAATTGAAAGAGCCACCGCCGCTTGACCTTATCCCCTTCATAGCTCAGATCCGGCCCGGTCTTTCCTCCCCGACCATCCAGGGTATGACAGCGGATGCAGAGATCCCGAAAAAGCCTCTCTGCCTTGGCAACACGCATCGGGCCAAAGGGGAGTCGTCCCGTCGGCGTCTCGTCCGGCACCGGGGGAAGTTTTCTTTTCAGAGACATCAGGTAGCGCGTGATAAGGAAGAGTTGCTTGTCTTTAAGCCCAAAGTTTGGCATGATTGTCAGCGGCTCAAAGGCCTGTGGATTCTCGATCCAAAGATAGAGAAATTCAGCTTGGAGACGGGTTCCGATATCAGAAAGATCCGGTCCAATCAGCCTTCTTTTGCCTCCTGTGATGGTATGACAGTTTAAACAGGGAAGCCGGACAAATGACCTCTTCCCTTTTTCGATATCCCCTTCCCAGTCTTCAGGGTTATTGAGGCGCTTTTTCAGAGTCGACCGTCTTTCAATTTCTACTCTCTTCAGTGTCGAGAGATAGTGGGAAATTTTTGTTGCTTCTTGCTCCGTAAGACGCAGATCCGGCATCTGTACGCCACTGTAAGGGATATAGCCCAAGGGGCGAATGGCGTAAGGTTTTTGAGAAACCGAATCAGCCATTCCTCATGGAGACGCTCATGGGCATGGCTGAGATCCGGGGCAACTGTTCCCCCTTTTCCGTCAATGGCATGACAATTCAGGCAGCCTATCTTCTCAACCAGGATTTTTCCGGAATCGTCAACGCCATCGGTCTTGTCCAGGGCAAGGACAGCCTTCGATAATAAAATAATCTGAACCACAAGAGAGATCGAGAAGAACACTTTCCGAAAAGGAAGTCCGTTCATTTGATTTCCCTCCCATGCATTTTCCTCCATAAAAGGTATACCAATCCTTTGGGAAAAGATGAGATCTACGTAAAATGGAAGGAGGCCTTGAAGGCGCCTCCTAAAAGGAACGACTGGAGGTAGACGCAAAGCGAGGGGGGTGAAAAATAGAGGGAATAATGCCCTCTGGGGAATAGACCTCTTGAAAGACCTTCTTTATTCCTGAATTATATGATATGTTCAAAACCAAACGGGGAACTTTCATTGTGGTCAGGTGGCAAGGCCGATTGCAGTCGGTCTCCATTGATGTTGCATCGGAATGAGAGCCACCCTTATCCATGTGACGACTTGCAGGGTCGCTGTACTCGCCGAAGGACTGCAACGAGGACGCACTCCAACATATCACCGAATGCTGACCGATAAAAAGAAGAATAAAAAACATCACAGCAAAACGGTCTCTCATCCTATAATGTTTCTTTTCCTTCATTTGGATCATCCCTACCGAAGCCAACCGGCTGGCACTCCTGCCCTTCGTGCCTGTTCCGGGAGGGTCGTATGAAGCATTGCCTCGGCCTTTCGAAGTTCTTCCGTATGTGTCTGAATCTCTTCCCGGAGTTGTTTCCTCGCTATCCGTTTTTGTGTCGCGGAAAAGTTTTTAAACCGGGTCAATTTAAACGCCTCTTTCGCTTGGAGTAATGTGTTGCGGGCTCGTTCTTTTTTGTCTTTCCAGATCATTACCTGATTCATCCACCAGGCTTTGTTATGCCCATTGTGGTCGAGCCACTCTGATGGTTTCTCTGCTTCCGGAACAGTCTGAACTTGCGGTGAAGAGACCTTACCTGCCTCTACCGGGAGAAAATCACCAATAAGATAAACCACCAAACTGAGGATAAAAAAAACTTTCACCTTCATGTCATACGACACCATTATAGTATAGTAATAATGAGCAGCCTGTCGTTGTCCATTCTCACCGGAATATCAACACGTGTCAAGTATCTCCCCCCCCCCCCGAAATAAGTTTGTGGTTTGAATAACCCGAGCAGACTAATTATCGATTGCCCTCTATCAGGTCGCTTCGTTTTTGAGTTCGTGGGTGGGGCAGCAGGACTCAGCAACTTCCTGAGTTCGACCAGAGGAAAATTCTTTATAAAAGGCAAAGGCCTTCAGGGACCATTCTTCTCCTGGGCAGCCCTGCATCGTCATGGCCACGTTGAGGAATTCGATAAATTCTTCCTGATTGGTCCCTTTATCCAGAGCCATTTTCACATAGGCTCGAATACACGGTTCACACCGCAGTGTGATGGAGATGGCCATGGCGGCGAGTAATTTATACCGGCCCGCGACCTTGCCGTCTTCGTAGGCCGCCTGGCGCATTCGCATGATCCCCCCGGTGACCTTGGGGCTGAGCCTCCGCAACTCAGAAAAAAGGGTTTCTTCTGTCATGCTGATTTCATTCGTTTTCGCCATGTTCTACTCCTAAATTCCTTCGTGTCATGGCATAGACCGTGATCCCGATAAAAATAACAAGTGCGGGTAACAGGACATAATCTAAGTATCCGATCAGCACCGCGAACCCAACCGCACTCAGTCCAATCACCAACACCGGCGTAAAGCAGCAGACGGCAGCAACCACTGAACCGATAAGGCCGACTTTCAACAAACCATTTGAAGACTTCCCTGCCATCCTGTTTTCTTCTCCAGAGACCTCGTCACGCGCTGATGGACCTTCTCGTTCTAGAACGGCCCCGATTCTCTTCAGAAACGACTTCGCAAAACAAGACACTCTCCAGAACATCCTTGATATAGCGGTCGGTAAAATCAATCAGCTTGAGGATCTTCTTGTTCCGGAGCTTGTAATAAACCTGCTTGCCTTTCTTTTCAGCCGTGACGAGACCGCAGTTTTTAAGGCAGGTCAGGTGGTGCGAAACAAGGTTCTGCGCATGGCCGAGCTTTTGGTAGATCTCTGTAACGCTGCACCGCTTCTCTTCACGCAGCATCTTCAGGATATCCAGTCGCGTCCGGTCGCCCAGCGCCTTGAAGAAGTGCGGCTTCTGCGCCTACGGGATGGAGCGCTTTTTTAAGAAATTGGGCCAGATTTCGTGGTACGACATGGATATGAAAAAAGGGGTGGTCGAGATCGGTTTCATTCAAGGGAAGCCGATTCTGTCTGTCAAGACGCTCAACCAGTATGTTTACGATGCCGGCTTTTCGCCCAGAGAGATCAAGGTTGAACTCGTGGGTCGGCTCATTCAAACCCCGGATGGATCGTATCGCTTTGATGTCACCGAGACAAGCCAGAGCTTTCCTGTAGAGACCAACCCGGTTTTGAAAGAAGCCTTGGGGCTCATCGGCCAGGAAGTCATCCTGAGTGGTCAGGCCAAAGAGGACTCGAAGGCCCCGTTCCGTCTGTTGCCTGATCGGATCGTGTCTAAGGAATCTGATCTATGAACGCACGGGCTTTCAAAGCCAGCCGATCTTTTTTTATCCTTGTTTCCCTGGTCAGTTGTCTCACCTTGGGCCTCATGGTTTTTGGTTTACAAGCGGAACCGGATAAATCGTCAGGTTTGACGCTGGTGGCAACCTGGGGAACGACAGGAGAAGGGCCCGTCCAATTTCGGGAACCGATGGGACTTGCATTTGATCCGGAAGGGAACCTGTATGTGGCCGACACCCGGAATGCCCGGATTCAAAAATTATCACCTGATGGTCGATTCCTTTTGGAATGGGGTCGGCCCGGCGAGGGCTCTGGGGAATTTTCCAAGCCGGTGGATGTTGCCGTTGATGGGAAAGGAAGAGTCTATGTCAGCGACTTCGATCTGGATCGGATTCAAGTCTTTACGCACGATGGGGTTTTTCTGAACCAGTGGGGTGAAAGCGGCGAGGCTCCCGGCCAATTTACGGTCGCCGCAGGACTGGGGCTTGATCGTAAACGAGGAAGGATCTACCTGGCAGAGTTTTACAATAAGCGGGTCGAAGCCTAGCCCTCGATGGAAGCTTCCTCTTTCAAGTCGGTCGGTCGGGGCGGGTCTGGGGCGGGAAGCTCAACTACCCCACCGATGTTGCCCTTGACGGCGACGGCAATCTTTACGTGGCAGATGCCTATAACAATCGCATCCAGAAATTTCCACCAGATGGGAAGTATCTCGATAAATGGGGAGGAATCTTCGGTTGGGGCATTGCGTCCTCCCGGAAGGGTTCTTTTCAGGTTCCTTCCGGGATTGCAGTGGACCAGGCCGGTCGGATCTTTGTCGTCGACAGCGCCAACAACCGGATCGTCGTACTGTCCAAGAACGGGTCCGTCCTCAGCCAATGGGAACTCGATCTGCCGACCCCTCTTTTTTCACCCAGCCGCGTCGCCGTGGGTCCAAATGGCCGAATCGTCGCCACCGACACGGCCCATGACCGGATTCTGGTGTTTGAAATCAGGATGGAGTGAGGGAGCAATCCGTTCAGGTTTGACAAAGGGATACCGGGTTTTTCCTGTAGAAAAACATGTCATGATCTATAAACTGAAGGGCCAAACCGCTTATATTGCACCGATTTTTAATGAGCATATGGGATTGCACACGCCACAAGCTCGAAGGCCAGTGAGTGTTTTCCTGAGATAGAATGAGTAATTCTGTCTCAGGGTGTTTAAGTCACTCAAGCCTCATCAGAAATATTCAAGTCCTTCGGTACCTGCCACCATGACCCCCTCTTTCTACGGACGATGCGCTGGATCGATAGCATTTCGGTATCTTCAGGATCAAAATCTATTTCCTCAGTCGGTAAGCCCGGTGCCTTAGAGAATTCCTTAAGACGTTCAACGAGCTCTTTATCTTTTTCTGGATCCCTTGCCAGCGGATTTAGAGATTTTCCACGCCACGGGAGCAGATGCCGATCCCATAACTGGCTAACCAAGTACTCTCCCGTTTCGGGTGGCCTGGGCGCGAATCGCATGATTCCTGTCTCTTTTTCCGATTCTGGAAATTCTGAATAGTAGTCATTCAATCGCTTCAGATCTGCCTTAAGGTGTTCGCCCCAAACGAACTCTTGATTCGGCCGTAAGAAGAAAGGTGCGCAACGCTGGTGAAGCTTATCGGACGATACAAAAATCATACAAAATGGTAGGTAAAAAAGGTATGCGATGTCAACTCGGTTCGAAGACCGCTCAGTTGAGATCAGATGTGCGCCCAGCGCGATCTGAAAAAAATATCCACGGTAAGGACATACGCCGCATAAGGCGCATAAACAGAGAGAGGTGGATAACCAGCAACACTCCATTTCTCAAGAATAGGCTGTTCAAATTGACGTGGAATACCAAGAAAGAGAAACGCTAATTTCATGCGGTCAAATGCTTTGTCCTTGCCATTAACGATCGCATCCGCCATGCTCTTTGCTTGGTTAAGAGTTTTACACATTTTCGTGTCAATACCCATCGCTCGAATACCAGCAGCTACGGCAAGGAGGTCAAGAGCACTGAGCGAAGCTCGCCAAGTTTGAGCAAACTGTCGTTCTACTTCTAAGAACTTCCCTTCTTGCCAACGTGAGAAGGCTTGTGCCTCGGGCGCAACTTCATAGACCACCCCCCACTGTCCATCAGTCTTCACTAAACGACCACCCGCCATGTGAATGCGCCCATCCATGGTGATTGCGCGCCCCATCAGGTTCGAAAGACACAACTTCTCGTGGGAAACGCAAGGGGCTCCATGCATCTCAGGAGTTTTATTAGCGATGAAACCAACCTCTTGTTTAGGCGTTCGACCTTGGCGGACGGCCTTCTCGAGGTCCGCTAGGGTTTCAACGTAAAAAAAGCGGAGAGATTGCTGGATAGAAGAAATGGTAAAACCAAACAGACTCGTTTGGTTTTAATGATTGAAGGAATGACTTATCAAACAAAGTGATTGGTGCCACAACCCTACCTCGAGAATGTGATACCGGTATTATATATCATTACTCTCCTGAAACTTGAATCAAAATTTGATTGCTGGTAAGATGATGTAGCTAACCCTCGTTCAGGACTGATTTGTCTGATGAAAAAAACCTTCTGGCATCGTGCGATTTATTGGACCGTCCTTCTGGCCTTTGGCTTTATGGCTGACGGGAAAGGCGGTGGCCTGTCTCTCCCCTTCCGCGATGGAGATGGGCCAGGGAAATGCGATGGACTGTTGCGCGGATTACTGCCGCATGGAAACGACGCATGAGGCCGCTGAAAAATCCTGTGATCAGAGCCGTCTGGCCTTCAGTCCGCACGAGACGATTTCAAGCCCTCACAATTTATGCGACCTTTCGATTACGATACTCCAACCGGATCTTAGCTCATATCCACCATTGCTCTTCCCCCTGCTTTTAAGACACCATCAATCTGTTCAGATTTACACCTCGAATAAATCCTTTCTGATTTAGATCCTCACTTATCCCTCAGTTTTTGATCCTCGCCCTTTTTCCTTCTCTCAGGAGAGATGGGCTTAATCTATCTTTAAATAATAGGATATATCCCATGAAAAAATTATGGATAAATCTCATTCTTTTTTCCGTGATCCTTGTTCTGTTTCCATCTTCTGCAAGGGCGGAAAAAGAGTCTGTACTCAAACTCTCTGCGCTGATTGAAGAAGCCCTTACAAATAAACCCCAGGATTGCCATGGCGAAGGCGGCATGGGAGGCAAAAAAAGCCCGGATTGGACAGGTCAATGTTTTGGATGATCCGCAGCTTGGGTTTGACACCTGGAATATCCCGTCGAACTTAGAACTGAATCAGACACGCAACTGGATCTTTTTTGCCCGTCAAAAGTTTCCAGCGTGGGGGACCTTGCCGCTGCGGGAAACGGCGGCAAAGACGGAGGTCTTAAATGCTGAAGCGGCCATTGAAACGACGGTTCAGTCCATCATTGCAGCGGTAAAAATTTCCTATGACGAACTCTATTTGGCCTACAAAACAATTGAGGTCACGGAAGACCATGTGGAGATTTTGCGTCGGTTTGAGCAAATTGCCGAGGTGAAAGTTTCAACCGGCGCCGCTTCTCAGCAAGATCTCTTGAAAGCGCAAGTGGCCTTGGCGCGCTTAGAGAACGATCTAGTGATGCAGACCCAATAATTAAATACGGCTCGTGCCAGGCTAAATACACTGCTGAAACGTTCGCCGAGATCTCCCTTAGCACGTCCCGAAGATTTGACGTTGATTACCCCACCGTCCGGTGGGGTAGCACTGGAGGCCGCGGCTTTTCGGGAGCGGCCTCCAGTGAAAATGGCTCAGGCCGGGATTCTTCGCAGTCAACAGGAGGTTGCACTGGCAAAGCTTCAATTTTCTCCCGATTTTCAGGTGGCGGTAAAACGGTTTCAGAACCGGGGCATTCCGCAATCGAACGGATGGGGGATTTCGGCCAGTATTAACATTCCCTGGCTTTATCATCAAAAACATGATGCCCGGATAAAAGAAACCGCACATCGGGTCAGACAAGAAGAAGCCTTTTATGAAAACCTCAAAGACCAGACCCGCTTTGCCATCGAAGATCTGAGCACCCGGATGAAAACCCTCGAATTGCTTGCCACGATCTTGAAGGAAAATGTGATTCCTCAAGGGGAGCTGTCGGTCCAGGTGGCCGAGATCGGTTATCAGACCGATCAGGTCGATTTTCTCGATCTCTTGGAAAGTCAGCGCCAGTTGATCGAATTCCGGCTTGAATATTTTAGAACCCTTACCCGCCAGAACAAGGAAGCGGCAAGACTGGAGCAGGTCATGGGTTTCGATTTATCCGAATTTAAGAAGCTTGAAGATGGAGGTTCAAAATGAAAAAAGAGAATCGACGCAAAAGAATCAGGTCTTTGTTCCTGGGTGTAACCGGGATGATCGCGCTGACCGGTTTTTGGGTTTTGGGTGTCTCTCTCGCACAGATGGACGACATGGATTCCAAGGAAATGCAGATGCCCATACAGATGCCTATGAAAATACCGATGGAAAAACCGGAGGGGGTAGGACCGGGAGGACAAGTGCCGGTGACGCTGACAATGCAGAAGCAGCGACAGATCGGAGTCAAGACGGTGACTGTGACACAGAAGGCCCTGGAGACCGTGATCCGAACGATCGGGCGGGTGGACTACGATGAGACAACGCTGACCACGATCACGACCAAGATCGAAGGATGGATTGAGAATCTCTCTGTTGATACGACCGGCATGAGGGTTACAAAAGGGAAAGCGCTCTTTTCGGTCTACAGTCCAAAGCTGGTGCAAACCCAGGAGGAGTACCTGCTGGCAAGACAGGCCTCAAAAAAGACAAAGGTCAAACAAGGACTCGGCGGTCTGGCGGCAGCGAGCCGCAGACGTCTTTTGCTTTGGGATGTCACGCCACGACAAATACGCGATCTGGAGGCGCGAGGGAAAATTGTCCGGGCCCTACCAATCCTTTCACCTGTCGGCGGTGTTGTCATCGAGAAGATGGCCCTCCGGGGGATGTATGTGAAACCAGGGATGCCGCTTTACAAAATCGCCGATCTTTCTCAGGTTTGGATCTATGTCGATATTTATGAAAGTGACCTCCCTCTTATCAAAGTGGGGCAGGAGGCCACTGTCACTCTATCTTATCTTCCGGGCGAACGTTTTCAGGGGAAAGTGACCACCATCTACCCCTATCTGAACGAAACAAACCGCACCGCGACCGTCCGGATTATCCTCGACAATGCAGATGGAAAATTGAAACCGGGGATGTATGCCCATGTCGAAATTACGGCCCCGGTGACAACAGGGCTGGCCGTGCCGGAAAGCGCAATCCTCGATTCCGGACTCCGACAGATTGCCTTTGTCGCAAAACCGAGAGGGGTGTTTGAACCCCGCGTGGTCAAGATCGGCTCCCGGATCAATCGTGACATCATCATCCTGGAAGGCCTAAAGGAAGGGGAAAAGGTGGTGACACACGGGACCTTCCTGCTAGATTCAGAGAGCAAGATGATGGCCTCAATGGAAGGCATGATGGGCCTGATCGGGATGGGCGACTGGAAGATGGAAGGTTCCAAGATGGGTGAAATGGACATGGGTGGCATGGAGATGAAAGGGATGCCGGGAATGGATATGAAGGGCATGAACATGCAGGGAAAAGAGATGGAGGGCATGAGAGATGATTGAACGAATCATTGAAAGCTGCGCACGCAATCGCTTCATGGTCTTCCTGAGTATTTTCTTTCTCTCGGCCTGGGGAGTCTGGTCGCTCCAACGGATCCCACTCGATGCCATTCCGGATCTGTCGGATGTTCAGGTCATCGTCTTTACCGAATGGCCGGGCCGGAGTCCCACCTTGATGGAAGACCAGATCACCTATCCCATCGTCACCGCCATGACCGCTGCGCCACGTGTGAAATATGCCCGGGGACAATCTTTCCTCGGGCTTTCCTTCGTCAATGTCGTCTTTGAGGACGGGACCGATATGTACTGGGCGCGAAGCCGGGTCCTGGAGTACATGCAGGGGGTGACGGGAAGACTTCCGGAGGGGGTCACACCGACCCTCGGACCGGACGCAACCGGCGTGGGATGGGTCTATGAGTATGCCCTGGTGGATGAGAGCGGACAACATGACCTCTGGAAACTCACCGCTTTTCAGGACTGGACGCTTCGCTATTGGCTTCAGTCTGTTCCCGGTGTGGCCGAAGTAGCCACGATCGGAGGGATGGTAAAGCAATACCAGATCGTTCTCGATCCCAACAAGCTCTTGGCCTACAATATCTCTCTGAAGCATGTGATCAAGCAGATCCGTAACAGCAACAACGATGTGGGCGGCCGTGTCGTAGAGATCTCGGAGTGGGAGTACATGGTCCGCGGCCTGGGGTATATCCAGAATCTAGACGACCTTCGGGACATCGGTTTAGGGACCGATAACCATGGAACCCCGATCTTTTTAGGGGATGTCGCCCGAGTCCAACTGGGGCCCGATATCCGACGAGGCCTGGCCGATCTGGACGGCCAGGGAGAGGTGGTCGGCGGAGTGGTGGTCATGCGTTTTGGAGAAAACGCACTGAACGTAATTGAGGCGGTCAAAGCCAAGCTCAAGGAAATCGAGCCCTCGCTCCCCGAGGGGGTGAAAATCGTCACCACTTATGACCGCTCCCAACTCATCACCGGCGCGATCGGCACCCTTCGTGAGAAGCTGGTCGAGATCACGATTGTGGTGAGCCTGGTTTCCCTTTTCTTTCTTTTCCACCTGCGATCCGCCCTGGTGGCCATCCTCACCCTCCCTGCCGCCATCCTGATGGCCTTCATTGCGATGTACGCGCTCGGAATCAACGCCAACGTGATGTCTCTGGGAGGGATCGCCATTGCGGTCGGGGCGATGGTGGATGCCGCCATTGTCATGATTGAGAATGCCCACCGGCGTCTGGAAGAACAGCCGGACGCCGATCGCACACGGGTCATCATCGACGCAGCAAAAGAACTGGGGCGGCCCCTGTTCTTTTCGCTGATCATTATCACCGTCTCCTTTATCCCCGTTTTCACCTTAGAGGCGCAGGAGGGGAGGCTCTTCAAGCCTCTGGCCTACACCAAGACCTTCGCCATGTTCTTCGCCGCCATGGTCTCGATCACCCTTGTTTCTGCCCTCATGACGACCTTGATCCGGGGAAAGATCACCCCGTCTCAAAAGAATCCGGCCCACCGCTTTTTGGCCTGGAGTTACCGGCCTTTTCTGGCCGGAGTACTGCGTTTTCGTAAGACAACGCTCGTATTGGCCCTCCTTTTGTTGGCGGCGACCGTTCCGGTCTTCATGGGACTCGGTTCTGAATTTATGCCCCCCTTGAATGAAGGGACGATCCTCTATATGCCGACCACGTTGCCCGGGCTTTCCATTACACAGGCAAAAAATATCTTACAGACCCAAGACCGGATGCTGAAGTCGTTTCCGGAAGTGGACCGGGTTTTTGGGAAGATCGGTCGGGCAAAAACCTCTACCGACCCGGCCCCTCTCAACATGGTCGAGACGATCATTACGCTCAAGCCCCGCGATGAATGGCGCCCCGGCGTTACCTGGGACAGCCTGACTGACGAGATGGATCAAAAACTTCAGTTTCCCGGAATGCCGAATATCTGGTGGATGCCGATCCAGACCCGGAATGAAATGCTGGCCACGGGGATCCGGAGTACTCTGGGAATCAAGATCCTGGGCCCCGATTTAAAAGAGATCGAAAAAATCGGTTTAAAAATCGAAGGAATGCTCAAACAGGCCCCCGGGGTTCGGAGCGTCTTTGCCGAACGGGTCACCGGCGGCTATTATCTCGATTTTAAAGTAAACCGTCGGGAGGCCGCACGATATGGCTTAACCGTGGGAGATGTGAACGATGTTATTGAGTCGGCGATTGGCGGGAAAAACATTTCTCAAACCGTGGAGGGACGGGAGCGCTATCCCATTAACGTCCGCTATGCCCGTGAACTTCGGGACGATCCCGAAAGCATTCGGCGTATCCTTGTGGCCGCGCCCACCGGTGCCCAGATCCCTCTTGGACATCTCGCCGAGATCCGCCTGAATCAGGGCCCACCGATGGTCCGGGATGAAAACGGTTCCCTCGCCGGATTTGTCTTTGTCGATGTCGACAAGCAGGATCTGGGAGGTTTTGTGGAGAAGGCCAAACACCTGGTCAATCAAAACCTGAAGCTTCCTCCGGGATATTCCCTCATCTGGGCCGGACAGTACCAGTACATGCTTCGTGCCCGGGAAAAGCTGGCCGTGGTCGTTCCCCTGACGCTGCTCATTATCTTTGTCGTCCTCTACCTCAACTTTCAGTCGGTCGGCCGCAGCCTCATCATCCTCCTGACGGTCCCCTTTGCGTTGATCGGCGGGATCTGGTGTCTGAAAATACTCGATTACAATATGAGTGTGGCCGTCTGGGTCGGACTGATCGCCCTTGCAGGGGTTGCCTCTGAAATGGGGGTCGTGATGATCACCTTTTTAGACGACGCCGTCGGGAGAAAACAAGGAGGGGGCGGACCCTCTGAACTGATCCACTTGAAAGAGACGATCATGCAAGGGGCCGTCAAACGGGTCAGGCCGGTGATCATGACCGCCGCGACCACCTTTTTAGGCCTGGTGCCGATCCTTTGGAGTAGTGGAACGGGGGCCGATGTCATGAAGCGGATCGCCGCCCCGATGGTCGGAGGAATGATCACCGCAACGCTCTTGACCTTGCTCTTGATCCCAACGATTTATTCGCTCTTTCTGGAGTGGAACCTGAAACGTGAACTTTGTAAGTAAACAGGAAAAGCGATGAAAATGGCCGCAGGCTAAAATGGATTGAGGTTCATAAAATCTTTCGGCGGTTGGAAGATCTCGTCATTTATCGGCTTGAGTTCTATATGATTGTACTCAACAATAATGGTCTCACGCCCTGAACTGGGATAGATTATTTTGATCGGAACCGCCTCTTCATCGTCCGACTCCCAGCGAAGAGAATAGTCTTTTTTTTTGTTTGTCACAATAATAATGAGATAGAGGCGGGCCTTGCGGGCCTTGACCCTTCCTTCCCTCAAGAAAACCCGCTCTTCCCGATAAGGCGGTGCGGGGATAATCCATCCCTCTTTCATCGCCTTTAAGATTCGGGCGCGTGTCAGCGGTTTTTCAAAATAGATCCGGTCCGATGGGAAGATGCGTGTTCCGACGGAACGCTCAAAATCGAAAAGGACGATCTCTTCGGAGCCGGAGGGTTCAAAGCGGACACGCAAATCGTTCTGGTAAAACTTGCCCCTTAACTCTATTTTCTGGACTTTGGTGGAGAGGACTGTCACGTGGAGGTCTGCCGTCCACATCCTGGCGGAGAGGGGAGTAATATCAATAAGGAGGAGAACAATGAGGAGAAGGAAATCCGCAGCATATCTCTTCATTTTTGAACAATCACGAAATGGGGTGCTCCTTTGGAGAGTTCAGATTCCCCTGGTGATAACCGGCCAGATCCAGAGCAACCCAGCGAAAACCGCAGGCCTGAATCTCCTGAACAACACGGTCTCGTTGATCACCCTTAAAAAGTAAGGGGAATTCCTCAAGGGCCATCTCTATCCTCGCGGTATCGCCCTGATATCGAACACGAAACTGCGTAAATCCATGACGGCGAAGGACCTCTTCCGCCTGTTCAACCTGGGCGAGTTTCTCATAGGTGATTTTTGTTCCATAGGGGATGCGGGAGGAAAGGCAGGGCGAGGCCGGCTTGTCCCATGTCGGGAGGCCCAGGCGGCACGAAAGCGCCCGGACCGATTTCTTATCAAACCCCGCCTCAACAAGTGGGCTCCGTACAGCGAGTTCACGCGCGGCCCGTAAACCGGGACGGGTATCGGAAAGGTCATCGGTATTGGTGCCATCCGAAACAAATCGGACCTCCTCTCGGCAGGCCATCTCTGACAGGAGTGTGTAAAGGTCATTCTTGCAGAGGTAACATCGATTTTGACTGTTTTCGGTATAACCGGGGATGGTCAGTTCATCTGAGCGCACAAAAAGATGTCGAATCCCGACCGAAGCGGCAACCGCCTTCGCCTCTTCCAACTGGGAACCGGCAAAGGTGGGAGAAATCGAGGTCCCCGCAACCGCGGCCGAACCCAGGGCGTCAAACGCAACCTTCATGACAAGGGTCGAATCAACCCCCCCCGAATAGGCCACCAGGACGGAACCCATTTCCTTCATGATCCCATAAAGACGGTTGTAGTCATTATCCGTTTCCATAGGCTCTACTCTTCCAATCTGATTTCTTTCTGCTTTCCGACAAGAACCAGGACATATTGGTCTGGATGTAGGTACTTTTTTGCCACACGCCGGACATCCGCTACGGTAACACGATTGATCAATTCCGCATACTCCTTGAGGTAATGAAGGCCCAGGTTGTGAAATTCGATTTGTGGAAGGAGCGATGCGACCTTCCGTGTCGTATCAATCCGGAGGGGGAAACTTCCCACCATGTAGGCCTTCGCTTCGGAAAGCTCCTTCTTGCTGACATCTTTTTCTCGAATCTGATTGATTTCAGACAGAACCCCCTCAATGGCCTTCGGGGCATTGCCGTTTTCTGTCTGAAAGGTCACAGAAAAAGGACCGGGATCCTGATTGCCTGAAAACCTGGAATAGATGGAGTAGACCAGACCCTGATTATCACGGATCTCACTCATCAACCGGGAAGAGAAACCACCTCCACCCAGGATGTAGTTCATCACACGGACGGCGTAATAGTCGTCATTGCTGCGTTTGATACCAACATGTCCCAAAATCACGGTCGCCTGACTCAGATTCTTCTCAATCTTCCTGATCTTTTTTGATCGAAGCGGTTTCGACGGCTTAAATTCCAGCGAGGGAACCGTCCCCTTCTCCCATTTCCCGAAATACTTTTTAACCAGAGTCTCGGCCTCTTGAACCGTGACATCCCCCACAATTGAAATAATGGCATTGTTCGGACGATAGTATTTACGATGGAAGGCAACAAGATTGCTCTGCTTGATCTCATGCAAGCTCTCCTTAAACCCTTTTACGGGATGATGATAAGGGTGGCTCCCAAATGTTATTTCTCGAAAGGCCTGGCGGGCAATTGCGTGGGGTTGATCTTTTTCGGCCAGAATTTCTCCAAGGATGATGGTCCGAACCCGTTTTACTTCTTTGACGTCAAAGACCGGATGAATCAATATATCGGAAAGAAGATCAAAACCGGTCTCGACATCCTTTTTCAAAACCCGTAGACCCGTCGTGACATAATCGTAGCTTGTACGGACGGAAAGACGTGCCCCGACGGCAGCGATCGCATCAGAGATCTCCACGGCGCTTCGCCCCGCCGTTCCCTCATCCAGCAGACCCGCGGTGAGGTTGGCCAGGCCGGCTTGTGCGGTCGGATCATAAATCGACCCGGAACGCACAAGGACCTCCACACTCACGATCGGAAGTGAGTGCTGCGTCACAACGAGCAAGGTCATCCCATTTGGAGTGACCACCCGAATCGGCTTCAGTTCAGCCCTGAAGGACTCATGGGGAAAAGAGAGAGACAGGAAAGAATAAAAGACCAGTATAAAAAAGAGACCCGCGGGAGAATATTTTTTCCAAGGCTGCATCAGGACCCCCCATTCGATTTAACAGCAGGGGTAAGGGAATTCAAGGGGAGAAGAATTCCGACGTTTCGGGTGTCTCCTTTGAGGTATTTTCGTGCAATCCGCCGGACATCGTCTGAGGTGACTTTCCGGATGTTGTCGACATAGTCCAGGACATACTGATACCCGGCACCCACCGTTTCAGCCGTCCCGATCTGCATCGCCCTGAAAAAGTTGGAATCAGAACCCATAATGTATTCCGCCTCGATCTGGTTTCTGACCTTCGCCATTTCAGATTCCGGAACCAGATCCGATTGAAGCCGCGCAATTTCATGGTCAAGCGCCTTCTCCACGATCTCTGGTTTTTCCCCAGCCTGGGCCGTTGCATAGAGATAAAAGATCTCCGGATCAGTCGTCAGGCCATCGTAATACCCGCCGGCTTCAAGTGCAATCTCTTGCTCGTACACAAGGCTACGGTAGAGGCGGGAACTCTTTCCGGAGGAGAGAATTCTGGAAAGAACCGTCAAGGCATATGTATCCGGGCTCCGGTAGTTCGGAGCGTGGAAGCCGATGAAAACAAAAGGGAGCTGGGCCTCACGCTTCACGACGATACGCCGCTCCCCCTGCTGAGTGGGTTCTTGTGAAACCGCCTGAGGCGGATCCGGACCCTCTGGAATCTTTCCGAAGGCCTCGCGGATCTGCTTGATGAGTCTCTCCGACTCAAAATCTCCCACCATAACGATGGTTGCATTGTTGGGGACATAATACCGTTTATAGTGCTGAACAACATCTTCCCAGACCAGGGCGTCCAGGTCGCTCATCCAGCCGATTATAGGGAACCGGTATGGATGGACCAGAAATGAGACGGCATAGAGGCTTTCCATCAGATACGAATAGGGATCGTCGTCGGTGCGTGTCCGCCGTTCCTCTTTTACAACGGCACGCTCCATTTGAAATTCTTGCGGGTCGATCAGCAGGTTCTGCATCCGGTCTGACTCCAGCTTGAAGGAAAGCGCGATGCGATCGGCAGAAAAATTCTCAAAATAGGCCGTAAAATCGTTTCCGGTAAAGGCATTCTCCGTCCCGCCGTTCTTTGCGACGATCCGGGAGAATTCCCCCTTTCCGACCTGGGAGGTCCCTTTGAACATCATATGTTCTGTGAGATGAGAAAGGCCGGTTTTTCCATTCGTTTCATTCCGGGAACCGACCTTGTACCAGATCTGAAAGGTGACAACCGGGGCCTTATGTTCCTCCAAGAGAATCACAGTCAAGCCATTGTCCAATTGAAACTTCTGGATCTGGGCAGCGCCCAACGCAGGGGTGATGCCCCCAAAAAGAGCGAACAGGACAAAAAGATAAATAAAACGATGGCAAGATTTCAGTTTAAGACGCATGGCTGATCTAAAAAATAAGGTGTTCATATTATCAGATGGTGAAAAAAAGTGTCAAGAAAATCGGGCTGCTTGCTCCCTTCGGTTGTTTTGGATATTTTGTGAGATTTGACATCATTATTCGGGAAAACTTATAATTTCACACAATGAAAACAAGAATTACAGGAACCGGAGTCGCCTTCCCGAAACGGGCCGTATCAAACGCCGAACTCTCAAAGCGGCTTGGACTGAGTGAAGGGGAGATTGTCAGGCTTACCGGGATAGAAACCCGGTACTGGGTCGGAGAAGGAGAGACCGCTGCGACGCTTGCAGTAGAGGCAGCAAGGTCAGCCCTCGACGCGGCAGCATGCTCCATAGATCAGATCGACCTGATTGTCGTCTCGACAACATCACCCAATATGTTCTTCCCTTCAACCGCCTGTCTGGTTCAGAGAGATCTTTCCGCCAGACCCATTCCGGCCTTTGATATCAATGCCTCCTGCACCGGCTTTCTCTATGCGTTGTCCGTCGGAGACAACGCGATCCAGAGCGGTTCAGCCGCTCATGTCTTGATTATCTCGACCGAGGTAAAATCCCCCTTTCTGGACCTGGATGATCCTTCGACCTCCATCTTATTCGGTGATGGGGCCGGGGCGGTCGTCTTGTCGCCCGGGAAAGGGGGTATCCGCACCATTCGACTCTTTTCCGACGGATCGAGACACAAACTGATCCACCTGCCCGCCGGAGGTTCGCGCCAGCCGGCAACACAGGATTCACTTCGACAGGGATTGCACACCATGAAAATGGAGGGAAAAGCACTCTTCCGGATGGCTGTCAAGAAAATGGAGTCAGCGCTGACAGGCCTTTCCGAAGAATGCGCACTTCCCTTATCAGACATCGACTTTTTTATTTTTCATCAGGCCAATTTAAGAATTCTGGAGGCCCTGCTCAAAAGGAAGAAAATTCCTCTGAATAAAACCGAGATCACCATTCCCCGATTTGGAAACACCTCTTCTTCTTCTCTTCCGATCGCTCTGGACAGTGCAGTGCGTCAAGGACGATTGAAGAAGGGCGACACCCTGGTTCTCTGCGCTTTTGGCGGAGGAATGACCTGGGGAATCGCCTTGCTGGATTGGGAATGAAGGCAGATTGCCGCAACCAAAGCGGCAAGTCGCATTGTGACCTGCTGATTCGTCCGTGGTCCTGATACGAGACCCCATTCGAGGAACGTGGAATTTAGGGGGCTTTACCAATGATCCGTTTTCCAATATGAATCTATTGGTGATATAACTATGTGAGTGAGTCTTATCGCTGTCCAAAAGGCTTTGGATTTTTGACTCTAGCAAACAAAAAAGAACCCCTCTCTCTTTAAAACCTCAAGTAGGAGAACTGAATCAAATGCAAAAAGAAGAACAGATCTCTGGCGAATGCTGCTGGTGCAAACAGACGCTAAGTACAACGATTTATGGAATTGGATCCAGTTACTCAGAGACGGTCCCATCGGGTGAAACTTTCCATGAAGTTCCCCTCCCCAAGTCAGACCGCTCCATTTACGGTGCAATACTCAATAAGCGTTCTCAGGCCTTCACCGCAGGTTTTCACTTGATGTTCGCCACGTGCTCAGAGGCTTGTACGCAAGAATTGAATAAGGCGTTGACTCTTGAAAAGAGCCGTTTCCCAAGGCGTACTCCGTTGAATGTCGACAGCTAAATAAAAGTCACCTCTCGCGAACACCCCCTAAAAAGGACGGAGATTACGTTCACTCGCGGAAAAATCCTGGAGAATTACGTGCTGAATCGTTACGGTCAGGCGAGAAAAATTTTGTCCCGTCCCATCACCTTGGCTCGATACATCGCCTGGTCTGCAAGACAAACCAGATCGGTCTTATTCTTGGCCTGGTCCGGGAATCCTGCAATACCAAAACTCGCGGTGAGGTGAAGGGATAATCCTTCCTTCTTCAGAAACTCATACGAATGGATGGCGTTTCGAATACGGCGGGCAATACGGCCAGCGATTTCCACGCTGGTCTCGGGGAGAACAACCACGAACTCATCGCCGCCATATCGGGCAACGATGTCGATTTCTCGTAGGCTGTTGTTCAGAATATTGGCAACTTCAACCAGAACCTGGCTTCCCATGAGGTGGCCATGTTGATCATTGACCAGCTTAAAAAAGTCCATGTCCAGAAATATGAGAGAAAGCCGAATGGAATATCGTCTACACCGCTTGATTTCCAAATCCAGGATATGGTCCAGGTAGCGAATGTTATAGAGGTGAGTCAGATCATCCGTTGACGCAAGATCCGCCATTTTTTTGTAAAGGTCCGAACGCTCAATTGCCAAAGTAGCCTGGTCGCCCAGTTTAGACAATAGACTCAGATCGTTTTCATCGAATGGCGTCTCATCCGCACGATTGACCATCTGAATAACACCGATCACCTTTTTCTTGCTGATAATCGGCAGACAAAGGGCCGTCCTGGCCCCGACGTGGGGATAAAACTCCTTGGGCTGGAACTGCCATTGGCTCGAAAAATCGGAGATAAGAAGCGGCTTCCCTTGTTCTGCAACCCAGCCTGCAGGACCTTCTCCCATTTTGTAGCGAAGCTTTTTTGCCACTTTCATCGTCGGCCCTTTGACCATCTTAAAATAGAGCTCTTTTTTTGACTCATCGACCAGGATTAGAGACCAGGACTCGCACCTGAGTATCTTGCGAGCCGTATCCATAATGACCCGAAGGACCTTCTCAAACTCAAGGACCGAGGAAAGGGCCTTCCCAAACACGATAAAGGAGGAAAGTTCCTTGGTTCTCCGACGAAGTTCTTGCTTAAGACGCGTGTTTTCTTTGCGAAGATGACTCAGGTCGCTACCTTTACGCGCCGGTTTTCGCTCGTTCTCCGTTTTGATCTTTTTCATTTCTTATCTTCCACAGCATTTCTTATATTTCTTACCGCTCCCGCAAGTGCAGGGATCATTCCTGCCAACCTTTTTCCCTTCACGATGCACCGTCCGGGGCGGCGTTGACTCACCGCGATTCATCTGCATCTCCTGCTCACCCGGAAAAAAGGCCGCGATCGGCTTCCTTTCCTCTCGGACAATCTGAACACGGAAGAGTTGTTCTATCGTGTCTCCTTTTATCCGGTCAATCATTGCGGTGAACATCTCAAAACCTTCCTTCTTATACTCGCTGAGAGGCTCCTTTTGACCGTATCCGCGTAAACCAATCCCTTCTTTTAAGGAATCCATCGCAAGAAGATGATCCTTCCAGTGGGAATCGATCATACGAAGAAAGATCTGCTTCTCCAGTTGATGCATTAATTCTTTGCCAAATCCAGCTTCCTTCTGACGAAAAACCTCCTGAACATTCTGGAGAATCCCCTCTTTTAGGGCATCCCTGCCGATATCGGGAAAGCCGAGCGCCTCTTTTGTAACACTCAAAGAGAAGTGATGCGATAGGGCCTCTGTCAAACCCGCTCCGTCCCATGCCTCGGAATAGGCCTCTTCCGGGCAATATGCCATCAGGAGATTGTCGATCAATTCATCGATTAGTTCTTGAATATCTTCTTCAATCCCCTCATCGGAAAGGACCTCTCTGCGTCGGGCATAAATGGCGGTACGCTGCATATTCATTACATCATCATATTCAAGAAGTTGTTTCCGAATATCGAAGTTATGAGACTCCACTCGTTTCTGAGCGTTTTCAATGGCACGGCTAACCATGCGATGCTCAATCGGAACCCCCTCTTCCATACCGAGACGGTTCATGAGTTTTGCAATACGGTCCGACCCGAAAATTCGGAGGAGATCATCTTCCAGAGAGAGGTAAAAGCGTGAAGACCCCGGATCTCCCTGACGACCTGAACGGCCTCTTAATTGATTATCAACCCGCCGGGATTCGTGCCGCTCCGTTCCGATAATATGGAGCCCCCCCAGCTCGATGACCTCTTTCTTCCCACGCCCAACCTCCTCGATGATCTTCCCTTCTGCATTTTGGAGGTCCTCTTCAGATGTGTCAGGATGCTGTTTTTTGTATTGGTCGAATAAAAACTCTGCATTGCCTCCCAAGAGGATATCGGTCCCACGGCCAGCCATATTGGTGGCAATCGTCACGGCCCCTTTGCTTCCGGCCTGGGCAATAATAGCGGCTTCCTTATCATGATGCTTCGCATTGAGGACAGAATGTATGATCCCTTTACGCTTTAAAAGGGCAGAGATTAGTTCGGAGTCTTCGATCGAGATCGTCCCAACCAGAGTCGGATGTCCGACCTCATTGAGTTCAATAATCTCCTGAACGATCGCCTCAAACTTTTCCTTCTGAGTGCGATAAATCACATCTGAAAGATCTTCCCGGATCATGCTGCGATTCGGTGGAATAACAAGGACTTCCAGGTTATAGGTCTTTGCAAATTCGGCCGCCTCGGTATCCGCGGTACCGGTCATTCCCCCCAATTTATGATACAGCCTGAAATAATTCTGAAAGGTAATCGACGCCAGGGTTTGATTTTCGTTGGCGATTTTCACTCCCTCTTTTGCTTCCACGGCCTGGTGAAGACCGTCACTCCATCTCCGGCCCGCCATCATCCGCCCGGTAAACTCGTCGACGATGACCACCTCTCCGTCCTTGACTACATAATCAATATCCCGTTTGAACATGACATGGGCCTTTAAGGCCTGAAGCACATGGTGAACCAGGGAGATATTGGCAAGATCATATAGGTTATCGACCTCCAATAAGGCCTCTACCTTGACGTTTCCCTCCTCTGTCAGTGTGACCGTCTTAGACTTCTCTTCGAGCGTGTAGTCAACCTCTTTCTTTAGGGATGGGATGATCTGATTGACCCGGTAATAGAGTGCCGTTGATTTCTCGGCAGGGCCTGATATGATGAGCGGGGTACGCGCCTCGTCAATTAAGATACTGTCGACCTCGTCAATAATGGCATAGTGGGGATCGCGCTGGACAAAGCTCTTTGGATCAAACTTCATGTTGTCGCGAAGATAATCAAAACCAAACTCGTTATTCGTCCCATAGGTCACATCCGAACCATAGGCGGCTTGCCGTTCCTCATCCGTGGCATCATGCCGAATGCTTCCAACCGTCAGGCCAAGAAATCGATAAACCTTTCCCATCCATTCGGCATCCCGTGTGGCCAGATAATCATTGACGGTAACAACATGCACCCCATTTCCAGCCAAGGCGTTCAAATAAACCGGAAGCGTCGCGGCCAAGGTTTTCCCCTCACCCGTCCTCATCTCGGCAATTTTCCCTTCATGCAGAATAATCCCGCCTAAAATCTGGACATCAAAATGGCGCATACCGAGAACTCGCTTTGACGCTTCCCTGACAAGCGCAAAGGCCTCCGGGAGGATGGCATCAAGTCGTCTCGCAAGTTCCTTCGATCGCTCAACCGCCGCCCCCTCTTCTCGACCCTCTTCTTCCGCATCACTGGCAGTTTCCTTGTCCTCTGTAGAGATAAGAATCTGCGCCTTAAAAAGATCAGTTTTCTCCCGCAACTGTTGATCAGTCAGTTTTAAGAAGGATTCCTCCAGGGCATTGACTTGAGAGACAAGGGGCTGTAAGCGCTTCAATTCCCTGTCATTGCGGCTCCCAATAACTTTTCTTACAAGATTCCTTAACATCCCGGCTCCATAAAATTCTTATTTCTCATTCGACCCTGATCTTGAAGAACCCCACCCCAGAAGAAGGAGGATTACACTCACTAGGAGTATTCATCCCTTGTAGCGAAAACAAGCTGATTTTATCATAAAACTGTCATCCCTGCCATTGCAAAAACCCCGGCAAGAAGATCCTTGTCGGGGTTTTTGCAATTCCACATTCAATTAATTGTTACATCGATTTCTGAATATCAGAGGCCTGAGGACCCTTCTCTCCCTGGGTCACTTCAAACTCAACGGCATCCCCTTCAGCCAAAGTCTTAAAACCATCCCCCGCAATCGCTGAGAAGTGGACAAAAACATCTCCACCGTCTTCCCTTTCAATAAATCCATACCCTTTTTTTTCGTTAAACCATTTCACCTTACCTTTTACCGCCATCGGACCTGTAAACCTCCTCCTACCCGGTAAGACCGACCGCGTGGGCGGCCATACCAGCGTTGATAATCCGGGAGAGAAAATGGTGAACCGCCCTTTGCTCTCCTCCTTATTGCAGGAAAGAACCAACCGCTCCTGCAAACTGACCCCCACCGTCCCTCATTATTAATTGGATAAGTTTGAAGCGACTGATCGTGAGACCCTTATTTAGTAATTTGAACGAAGTTGCTGGAAAGTCCACATAGGCATAGAATCAGTTCAGGATGTATTTCATCGGATCAACGGGTATTGAATTTACGAAAACTTCATAGTGAAGGTGTGGACCGGTCGAGAGGCCTGTGTTACCAACATAACCAATGATCTCCCCCCGTTTCACCTTTTGACCGACCTTCACCGATGCTTTTGAGAGATGACCATAGTGTGTAACATACCCATAGCCATGATTCAGTTTTAAAAACTTACCGAAACCCCCATTAAATCTGGAATAGGAAACAACCCCCCCCGCCGGAGCAATAATAGCCGTTCCCGGCCGTGCGGCAATATCAATCCCCTTATGCCGTTGAAATCGCCCGGTAAAAGGAGAAATTCGCTTTCCAAACGAAGAGCTGACCCATCCGTCTGTCGGCCAAACTGAGGGGGTGGAAGCCCATAGGGCCTGGCGGCTGCGGACCGCCTCGGCAAGCTCCTGGAAACTTTTCTCTTGCCGAATCGACTTTTCCCTGAGTTCCCCCAAGTCTGACCGGATGGAAGATGTTGTCCTCAACATAGAATCAGATCCAAGCATTGCATCGCGTGGATCCTCTCCGCTTTCGGGCCCACCACGCCCAAGAGAACTCCGACTCTCCTGACCAAAGCCGATATCCGTAATCACACGTAACTTACGGTCAAACTCAACCAAACGGGTCATCTGCTTCTTCAGGGCATCGATGGTTCCGACAAAACTTTGGATTTGTATTTTCTGAGCTTTGGTTTCTCTTCGAAGGTCTTTAAGGTCAGAAAGCTGGTCCAACATCAAGAAGTATCGTGCAAAGAATAAAACCAAAAGGAGGACAAAAACAGAGGTAAATCCAAGGAGGGCTTTTAATATCGTTTTTCTTAAAGTAAACCGGTAGGGTTCCGACGTCGGACTCGGGAGGACGACAACCGTGTACACTTCTCGCTTCTTCCCCATCCACTAACTCCTAACGCCGGAGGCATGGTAGCATATGACTCCCACGCTGTCAAGCTTCTTATACCGAACAGCCATCTTCAATGATTGCAAAACAAGACCTCTTTTATAAGGTACGAAACCACCTCGATTTTCCTAAATCCTAACAGGTTTCTTCACATTGTCAAGTCCCACAATACCGACAAGGAAACATTATTTAAATTCTGGAGGACTGACCTCACAGGACCATCTTTACAGTAGAATTAAGGGCGATTCGGAACAGGCGGGCCAGGCGACATCTGTGGAGGCATTGAGATCTTGCGATACCCTTCGGGAACTTCGAAGAGGGCCGGATCAAGTTTTTTTACCGTAATGTTGGCCAATTGTACCAGAACATGCTCATTTTTATTGAAAAACTCCTGGCGGATCGGGGCATTGTTGAGGTCAATCAACTCCCAGGCAAAACCGCTTAAGCGGCTGCCATCCTTGTCTTTCCAGACGAGCTTAAACTTGTTCGTCATTCGGCCAGCAACATGTTCCTTCGTGACAAAGATCTTTTCAATGCCCATCCTTGATCCAGGGTCCATCGGGTTTCCTTCCCCCTCTTTTCCCAGGGTTTCCATGTACATCTTTTCATTCGGCATCAATACCCACATGACGGGAGGGCTCTTGTCGCCACGAGAGATATTGATCGACTTCCGCCCTCCAATCGTCGTTTCCATGCGCAACTTCTTGCCCTGGGAGTAGATCTTGGCTTCCATGATCCGCCGATCTCCCCCAAACTCACCGTGAGAGATCGTAATATACTGATCGGCCATATAATCAGCCCAGACGCTCGAAACCGCGAGTGAGGCGACGAACAAGGCAACCAAAATGATGAAGGTTGCACTCCGGGGCGTATCTCGTTTCAACATTATTTCTCCTCTTATCAGGTAATCATTCAGCGTGCCTGGATAAGCCTTCAGGGCAAGGCACGAGGAACACAGAACCGCAACGTATGTCCATACGTGAGGATTCGAGTACCGCAGCAACACAGCCATGGGGGCTTAGATGGGTATGCTGATGGTTACCTTGGAACCATAGCATTTTCAACCTTACGACGCAACGGGGTCAGCATGCTCTTCAGGAACGGTCGAGGAGTCAACAGGCTTCTTCCACTGAAGATAGCCCAGGAAAAGGGTTTCAAAAGTCATCCACCCGGAACAGGCGGCCATAAGGAGTCCAAAATCGATTGAAGGGCTTAGGTTCACCAGAAAAACCTTTCGGAGGAGGTAGGCCCATATCAAAAAATAGGTCAAGGCCATCGTGAAACCCGGCCAGATGAAAAACCGAATCAGCACCGGAAAACCGGGGGGTTCTTCGAGTGACCAGGTATAGGCAAAGGTCGCGACGATGCCGACGATGGTCCCGATGGCCACCGCCTGATGAAGCGTGTTTGGGAGAAGCGGTCCAAGAAAGGCGCCTGTCACTCCCCCTCCGATTATAACGGTAGACAGCAGGGCAAAGATTTTCGCCGGAGCAACCGGAAAGAGCTCTGCGATCGAACGGTTATCCGGGAAGATCGAGATCTGATCCTGTGCTACCGCTTTGGCCCTATAGTAGCCGATTTCAAACCCATCTCTCGCTGCCGCACTCGCAACAAAACTAATCAGCGCCGCCCGGAAGGTGTCATAACCGAAGAGAAACTCAACAATCCCCAGAATCATCCAGTAGAGGGCAAACCCGTAGAGAAAGCCTATCTTGATGGCCAGGTATTTCATCTCATTGGGGCGTTCCCGCCAGAGGTCCGCCAGGGGACGACCGTATCCTTTCGCATAAGCATAGAGCACAACGGGAACACAAGATAGAGACGACAGAAAACCGATCAAGACCAGCTCCATCACACCAGGGTCAGTCAGCAGAAAATAGGTAATACCCATAAATGGAATCAGTACGGCAAACCCGGCTTGTAAGATTATTTTCAATTTGAGCCGTCGTGCGACTTTGTCTTTTGCGATGTCGCCTCCATAAACAACCCGTAATTTCATTCTGTGAAGCATTTAATTTCGATCTCCCTATTGATTCTGTTTAGAGAGTGCCTTTCCCCAGGCCACAACCATGGCCCGGAGGACATCCACCAGGATAATTTTTTGAATCGCATTTCCCTGAAAAGCCGTCATCTCATCGATCATGGCCTTGGCAGCGGCGTCCGGAGAAACCCTTCCGACACCGGTCCCCAATCCGGGAAACCCGAGACAAGAGATCTGTCCTTTTTCTGCAAGATCCAGCGCAGCACGGGTCACTTTTCTCACATTCTTAACTGGAATCGCCTCCGCTGGCCGAACCATGGTCGGCGCATGAATGATCCCCTTGAACTGGCACTTACCCCCACCCGTCAAGACGGCCATTCCCACTAAAATTGGTGCCTGCTTCATCGCCTCAAGCTCGACCACCTCTCCAGCCGCCCGGCGGATGACACCTGCAACCCCGCCGCCCATCTGTCCCCGGCAATTCGCCGGATTGACAATAACATCGGCCCCGCAATCCAGAAGATTCCCTTCAATGATTTCTATCTTTATTGATCTTCCAATAGCGTCCAAGCCCCTTTTCTACGGACCCACTTCAATCTGCTCTACCTTCCCCAGAGTCGACAGGGCCTGATCAAATTGAGTCTCGTCGCCAACCGCCAGGATCACCAGTCGGTCGGGATGAAGATATTCCCTGGCAACCCGCAAGACATCCGATTTTGTGACCTTTGCGACATTGTCCCGGTATTGTTCCAGATAATCTGACGGGAGACCGTAATATTCCAGCGACATCTGCTGACCCACAATCTGTGCCGGACTCGAGAAAGAAAAAATAAAAGAGTTAAGAAAGGCATCCTTGGCTCGCTTCAGCTCTTCGTCCGAAACAGGTTCCTTTCGAATCTTTTCGATGTGCTCTATGATGGTCGAAATGGCTTGATACGTCGACTCGACCCGCGTCCCGCTATACGCGAGGAAGACCCCCCGTTCCAACTTTCCGGGCCGAAAAATAGATCCGACAGAATAGGCCAGGCCCTGACGGCTTCTGATGTCTGAAAAGAGCCGGCTGGCCATCCCCCCGCCCCCGAGCACATCGTTCATGATCGACAGAGCGAAAGAATCGGGGTTTACCTGCTTGATCCCGAGATGGCCGATGCGGACCTGAGTCTGTGTAATCGGTCGTTGAATGTGGTAGACACCCCCTGCCTTCCGTGTACGCACCGGCAGAACTTTCGGTAAAAGGACCTCTCTCTTTGGCCAGCCCGCAAAGGCTTTCTCAATTTTTTCGATCATCACTCTTTTATCAAAATCACCGGTAACCCCAACCATGATATTGTTCGGCACAAAATATTTTTCATGGAAGGCAATGAGATCCTCCCGATGAATCGCGTTGACCGTCTCTTCCGTCGATTCTCTGGCATAGGGATTGTCCTCACCGTAGAGCTGTTTCCAAAACTCCCGGCTCGCTATCGAAGAGGGGCGGTCATTGCGTCTACGGATTCCCTCCAAGGCCCTGTTCTTTACAAGAGTAAGTTTTTCTTCCTCAAAGGCGGGATGCATCAGGATGTCGGCCAGCAATTGAAGTCCGAAGTCAAAATCCTTCTTCAGAACATCCAGGGAGGCCCCTCCTGAATCCGTCCCGATCCAGACCGACAAACCGGCGGCAATCTGGTCCAGCGCCTCATCAATCTCATCTCCGCGAAGTTGGCGGGTTCCTCCGGTCCGCATGACGGTTCCCGTCATGCCCGCTAGGGCGATCTTGTCCGCAGGTTCGTAGAGATCCCCGGTCCGTATCTTCATCTGAAGATTGATCAGGGGAAGTTCATGGTCCTCCAACAAGTAGAGAACCATGCCGTTTGAGAGGGTCATCCGCTCCGCCTTGGGAGGCTGGAAGGGTTGGGGAGGGAAAACCAAAGTTCTCGGGTCGGATAATCCTTCGGCCCCCGAATGCTGCACCTGATGAAGCGGGAGACAGGCCGAATAGAGGAAAACAACCAGGGTGAGCAAAACCATCTTTTTCATCTTTGCCCAACTCATTGCGCTATCTCCTTGTCATTTGATTTTTTTTCCTGTTGAACCAGGGTAGCAACGGTCCGGCTTTTTTTTATGAAGTAGGTCCGGGCGACACGCATCACATCCTCGCCGGTCACCTTTGCGATGGCATCCCGGTTTCGAAGGGTATACCGCCAATCATCGGCCACCGCTTCAAAATAGGAAAGCTGGGCCGCCAGACCGCTATTCGACCGGAGAGAGCGGATCAGGGAGGCGTCGATGTTTGTGATGACCTTTTGAAGCTCTTTTTCAGTGGGCGGTTCTGTTTTCAAGCGTTCCAGCACGGCATAAATCGCCTCCTCTAATTCCAGGGTGGTGTGCGGAGCGCGAGGAGTCGCGGAAATCGTAAAAAGACTCGGATAACGCGCGCCAGGGCTTCCGGCCCTGCTCGATACGCTGACCGCAACCTTTTCTTCCTTGACCAGTTTTTTATAAAGCCGGGAAGTCCGCCCCATGGAGAGGAGGGAATCGATCACATCAAAAACGGCATCATCCGGGTGATGCAGGTTGGGTTTGTGGTAACCGATGAGCAGTCTGGGGTTTGACTCATCCTCGACCTCTACCCGCCGTTCACCCCGCTGCGGGGGCTCTACCGTCACCACCTTTGGAGGGAGAGGACCGGAAGGGATTGTTCCGAAAGAAGCCTCTAGAAGGGGAAGAACTTCCGCCGCCTTAAAATCACCGACCAATGCAATAATCGTATTGTTTGGCGCATAATAGGTCTTGAAAAAGAGGGCCGTTTTCGTGGCAGAAAGAGAGCCGACATCTGAAGGCCAGCCAAGTGTAGGATAGCCGTAGGGATGGGCAACAAAGGCCGTTGAGAGAAAGGTCTCATACAACTTTCCGATCGGGCTTGTCTCGACGCTCATTCGGCGTTCTTCCAGAACGACATCTCTCTCCTTGTAAAATTCACGCAGGACCGGATTGGCCATCCGGTCCGATTCTATCGCGATCCAGAGAGGAACCCGGTTTGCCGGGAGGCTGACAATATAAGAGGTTACATCACGGCTGGTGGAGGCATTAAAACCAACCGCCCCATTCCGATCGTAGATCTCTCCGACTTCATTTGGTACAACCCATTGTCCTGCCTCTTCTTGGAGCAAAGTAAATTTTTCCTTCAATACCTCTAGCCGTCCCGGCTCTGCATTGCTTCCCTTCCTTTCTTCCAATACAATCATATCGTTCAGCTTTTCAATTTTGGCCAGAACCTTCTCTTCTTTCTCAAAATCAGATGTGCCGAGCGTCCGGGTCCCTTTAAATGCCATATGTTCATAGAGATGGGCCACGCCGGTTATCCCACTGACTTCATCCGTAGAACCAACGTTGTAAACAATACGGAAGGAGACCGTTGGCACCTGATGCCGCTCGACCATCAGGACCCTTAGGCCGTTTGAGAGCGTATACTCAATGACACGATCAGCCAAGGTCTGGGCCCCAACCCCGCTTGTTGTCAAAATCAACCATGGAACAAAAAATAAAAGTTTCTTCACATCGGCTCCTTTATACCTGCGCCAATATGTATTAGCGCAAATGGCAGTACATGAGAGATTATGTCCCTTCTGAAAAGAGGGTCATTAAGGCCTCGCCCGTTTCTACAAAGAAGTCGGGGCTTTCAGAAAGAAGTTCATCGGCATTCCCAAAACCGTAGGCGACGGCACACGATCTCACCCCGGCGGAACGGGCGGCATAGATATCGTTAAGCGAGTCGCCGATCATGACGGCATCCGATGTCGGCGTGTCGAGTACCCCCAATGTTTTCAGGATCATTTCGGGGTGAGGCTTCAACTGTGTATCCGGCTCACTTCCGATAATAAAGTCAAATGCCTTGTCCACTCCCAGCCCTTCCAGAATTTTTTTTGCATAGACATGAGGCTTGTTGGTCACAAGGGCTATTTTCATCTGGTTGTAATGGTTAAGGACCTCACGGATACCCGGATAAAGCCTTGTTTCGTCGAGAAGATGTTCCAGGTAATGCCCCCTGAATATTTCGAGTGCCCGGTCAATCAGATGCGCATCCGTACTTTCTACCGCATCCAGGATGAGTTTCCGGACCCCGTTCCCCACATAGCCGTAGATAGTTTCATTTGGCTTTTCGGGAAGACCAAGATCCCGAAAGGTGAGATTGACCGACTTGGCAATGTCCCGCTTCGAGTCAATCAAGGTCCCGTCAAGATCAAAGATCAGAAGCCCCGCGTCAACCACAATGCTCATCCTCACCATTAGCACCCAAGCTTGCACACATGGTGGCTACTATAAGAGATACAGAGAGGATTTTCAATCCCTGAAACCGCAGATTCACCTCCTTATACTGAGTGATGAGGTCTTGAAGAAGGGTAGAATCCTTGACATGGCAGTGGAAAACGGATACGCTTTAATCGGTTCACTTCATAGGATAATCCATTGGAACAAAAGACCTTTTCCATGCACACCCCTCCCCAAAAAAGACAGACCGGCCTGAATTTCTGGGTAAAATGGAGCCTCCTTACTTTCCTTTTCTTCCTGCTGGTCGGCGCAGGTGCTGTCGGGGGGACGATATACTATTTTTCCAGGAATCTTCCCTCTTTAGGAAATCTCGGCACCTACGAGCCGAGTCTCGCGACCCGGATCTATTCAGATGACAACAAGGTCATCGGTCAGTTTTTTATCGAAAAACGGGTCTTCGTCCCCCTATCACAAATGCCGAAGGTTCTCATCAATGCCTTCCTGGCCGTAGAAGATTCCCGTTTCTATCAGCACAAGGGCTTTGATACGCTTCGGATTATGAAAGCCTTTATCAGAAATGTTGAGAGCATGAAGATCCGTCAGGGGGCGAGCACGATCACACAACAACTGGCCCGTTCTCTTTTTCTGACCCCTGAACGGACGCTAACACGGAAACTCAAAGAACTCCTCATGGCCCGAAAAATGGAAAAAGCCATTGAAAAAGATCGTATCCTCGAGATTTACCTGAACCAGATCTACTTTGGACATGGTTCCTATGGCGTTCAGATCGCCGCCAAGACTTACTTCGGAAAGAATGTGAGAGAAATCAATCTGGCTGAGGCGGCCTTCCTCGCGGGCCTTCCCAAAGCCCCGAATCATTATTCGCCCTACCGGCATCCCGAAAAAGCCAAGTTTCGTCAGAGAGTGGTCTTAAAAAGGATGGAGAGCGAAGGCTACATTACAAAACAAGAGTATCGCGAAATCTATGCGGAAGATCTTTACTTCCAGAAACGACATTCCAGAAAAGATGATATTGCTCTTTATTTCAAGGAACATATCCGACAATATTTGATCGGAAAGTACGGGGATGAGGTCCTTTACAGAGGAGGGCTGAACGTCTATACCACACTCAATGTACCCTTTCAGCGCATGGCCGAACGCGCTCTTCGCGATGGACTTGAGCAACTGGACAAACGGCAGGGCTACCGCGGAGCGATAGGAACATATAGCGCGGAGACAGAAGAAGCCTCCCTTACGAAAAAGAAGCCCCAGTCCTTAAAAGTCGGGGAAATTGTCAATGGTCGGGTCTTATCACGAACCGACCATTACGCAAAAGTCGAAGTCGGTGATGTTGTTGGAAAGATCCTATTGAAGGACATGCTCTGGGCCGCGCGGCAGTTGAAGGGAGAACATTTGCGCGATGACAGGGTCATCATCAAAAATCCAAAACCATACGACATCGTCAATCTAAATGACATCATTCTGGTCAAAGTGAAGCAAGTCGGCTTAGAGGGTGAAGACATCTTGTTCGGTCTTGAACAGAAACCTCTTGTTCAAGGGGCCTTCATCGCCCTTGATCCGTCGACCGGAGCGGTCAAGGCACTCGTGGGGGGCTATGATTTCAGGAAAAGCGAATTTAACCGCGCCCTCATGGCCCGACGACAACCCGGCTCAGCGTTCAAACCCATTATCTATGGAACGGCCATCGAACAGGGATTCACGCCGGCGACACTCTTGGTGGACAATCCCGTCATTTTTACAGACAGCGAGACGAACAAAGTCTGGAAACCTGAGAATTACGAAAAGAAATTTTATGGGCAAATCACAATGCGCGATGCACTCACGCACTCAAGAAATCTGGCAACCGTCAGGTTGCTCAAACAGGTTGGTATTCCCAACGTGGTTAACTTTGCACAGCGCGTCGGGATTGACACCCCCTTAACCCGCGATCTCTCTCTTGCGCTCGGGTCTTCGGGCATCAGTCTGATGGAGATCACCTCCGCACTCGGCGTCTATGCCAATCAGGGGGTTCGACTTAAACCGACACTGATCCTCTCAGTGACCGATAAAGACGGTCGTGTCCTGGAATCCCACGAGTTCTCGCCGGAGCAGGCCATCTCCAAGGAAACCGCTTATGTGGTGACCAATATCCTTGAAGATGTAATCCAACGCGGAACCGGAAGACGAGCGCGCGTCATCGGCCGCCCCATTGCCGGAAAGACGGGGACAACAAATGAATTTACGGATGCCTGGTTCGTAGGATTCACGCCGAATCTGGCGGCCGGCGTTTGGGTCGGATTTGACGACAACCGCTCTCTCGGAAACCGGGAATCCGGCGGTCGCGCCGCCCTGCCTGTCTGGGTCTCATTTATGAAGAATTCCCTCTCTCTCCTGCCGGTTGTATCTTTCTCTATCCCTGAGAAGATTGTTTATGCTAGAATTGACCGCGATACGGGACTCTTGGTCTCTGAAGATGAGGACGGTGAGGTCGAGATCTTTGTAAAAGGGACAGAACCGAGAGAATTTAAAATGGCCGCTTCATCCCCGAATCAGTTCTTCAGATTTGACGGAGGCGGTGCTTTTTAGGGGGTTCAGTTGGCAGTACGTGTTGGAATAAATGGATTCGGCCGGATAGGGCGGAATCTCTTTCGAGTTGCGTTTAGCGACCCTGATATCGATATTGTCTGCATCAATGATTTGGCCGACGCCGGGACCCTGGCGCACCTGCTCAAATATGATTCAGTCCATGGGACGTTTCCACATGAGGTTGAATCCAAGGAAGATGCCCTCCTCGTCGGGGATCGATCGATCCGGATGACCCAGGAGAAGGATCCCGCTCATCTCCCCTGGAAAGAGATGGATGTCGATATCGTTGTGGAAGCGACCGGTCGCTTTGTTGACCGCAGCTCGGCCCAAAAGCATATCGCGGCAGGCAGCCGAAAGGTGATCATCTCAGCCCCTGGAAAATCACCAGATGTCACGGTGGTTCTGGGGGTCAATGAAGATCACTATAATCCCAAAAAACACCATGTCGTTTCCAATGCCTCATGCACAACCAATTGCCTGGCGCCGCTTGTAAAAGTTCTCTCCGATCACTTTGGGATCAAACGTGGGCTGATGACCACCGTCCATTCTTACACCAACGACCAGCAGCTTCTCGATCTTCCCCACAAAGATTTAAGAAGGGCACGCTCAGCCAATCTTTCAATGATCCCGACAACAACCGGTGCGGCAAAGGCACTCTCCATCGTTCTTCCGGAGCTCGAAGGCAAGTTGGACGGGATGGCCATCCGGGTCCCGACACCAAATGTCTCGCTCATCGATCTCGTTGTCGAGCTAGAGACAGACGTCACTGAAGACTCGGTCCGGGCCTTACTTTCCTCCGCTGCTCAAGGAAAAATGACCGGTATCCTTCAATATACAGAACTGCCCTTGGTCTCGGTCGATTTAAGAGGAAACCCCCACTCATGTATCGTGGATGGAACCCTGACCAAGGTGATCGGCGATCGAATGGCGAAAGTCATCGCATGGTATGACAACGAATGGGGCTATTCCTGTCGCGTTCGCGACCTGATCCGATTCATTACCGGGAAACAATAACCCCCCCTTCGCTTTACCCATTTAAAGAGGATTTCCCTTCATGTTCCTGAACAAAATGACGATTGAGGACACCCCAATTAAAGGGAAACGTCTCTTTATTCGGGCCGACTTTAATGTCCCGCTCGACCGCGACCTGAATATTACGGATGATTCGAGAATCCGCTCAACGCTCCGGACCATCAATTATGCTATTGACGAAGGTGCCTCAGTCATCCTCGCCTCCCATCTCGGCCGACCAAAAGGGGCAGACCTGCGTTTTTCACTTGCACCCATTGCGAAGCGACTCCAACGCCGCTTGGGCAAGGAGGTTAAGTTTGCACCCGACTGTATCGGGCCGGAGGCGAAGAAGATGGCGGAAAGACTTAAGCCGGGAGATGTCCTTCTTTTAGAAAACCTTCGTTTTCATCCGGGAGAAGAAAAAAATGACGACACATTCTCAGAGGCCCTGGCCGGTCTTGGAATCGATGTCTATATCAATGACGCCTTCGGAACCGCCCATCGAGACCATGCCTCGACAACGGGTATTACTAAATTTGTCAAGGTCAAGGCCTGTGGGCTCCTGATGAAAAAAGAGATCACCTATCTGGAAGGAGCGGTCGCAAATCCTGCACGCCCTTTCGTCGCAATATTGGGTGGAACAAAGGTCTCCGGAAAAATTGGTGTGATTGAAAATCTCGGGAAAAAAGTCGACAAGGTAATCATCGGCGGAGGAATGGCCTTTACCTTTTTGAAGGCCACTGGAATCGATGTCGGGAACTCACCTGTCGAAGATGCCATGATCCCCATTGCGAGAGAGATCAGAAAGAATGCCATCGCGCGCGGCATCAAATTTTACCTCCCGGTTGATTGCGTCGCCGCACCGAACAAAGATCCTTCCGCAGAAGCCAAGAATGTCCCCATACAGGAAATTCCGCAGGGCTGGCTCGGACTCGATATCGGACCAGCCTCCGTTCGGCTCTTTATGGAGGTCCTGGCAAATGCCAAGACGATTCTCTGGAATGGCCCGATGGGTCTTTTTGAAATGGACGCCTATTCACGCGGAACCTCCGCCGTCGCCCAAGCCGTTGCGAATGCCTATGCCCTCACGATTGTCGGGGGGGGGGAGACCGCCATGGCGGTTCATCAGGCAGGTGAATCTGAAAGCATTTCCTTCATCTCCACAGGTGGCGGGGCAGCCCTCCAGCTACTGGAGGGAGAAAAGCTTCCCGGCTTGAGTGTATTGCCGGACAAACCCTTTTAGGAACTGGAACAGTCGGATGTCAACACCCTGTTTTGTAGCAAACTGGAAGATGTATAAGGGGATCGCCGAGGCCCAGTCTTATCTGCAAACCCTTGAGAAACGCTCAGCGCAAGGAACCGCCTATGCCTCTCTTTTTGAAACGGACCGTGCCGAGATAATACTCGCACCTCCCTTTACGGCCCTCTCTTTCGTATCTGAATTTCTGAAGCGGTCTTCTTTAAGGGTTGACCTTGCCGCACAAAATGTTCATTATGAGGGGGAAGGGGCCTTCACGGGGGAGGTTTCTCCATCGATGTTGCGTGATGTGGGGTGTCGATATGTCATCATTGGCCACTCAGAGAGACGTCAATTCTTTGGAGAAACGGATGCTGAGATCCATCGTAAGCTTAACGCAATTATTAAATGCGGCCTCAGGCCGATCCTTTGTATCGGAGAAACCCTCCAGGAACGGCAAGATGGAAAGACTGGGTCCGTTCTGGAGCACCAACTGAAACAAGCCTTCGGGAAGTTTCTTCAAGGTGACGAGGAGGCGGCAGGTGTCCCGGAGTGGATCATCGCCTATGAGCCGGTCTGGGCGATTGGAACAGGTCAGACCCCGACGCCGGGAGAGGTCGGGTCGGTTCTGCAACAAATCGGGAAGTCTCTTTTTGAAGGCTTGAAAAGTAGAAGACCCCGCGTTCTTTACGGCGGAAGCGTAAATGAGGGCAATATCGAAATCTTCATGAAAGAACAAGCACTTGACGGAGTATTGGTCGGCGGAGCAAGCCTGTCGGCGGATAAATTCCTCGAGATTATTAAACGAGGCACCTCGGTCAAGAAGGACTAAGGTACCAGCGCACGCCATCATAGTGGAGGAGAAAGAAAAAAATGTTTACCTTTGTTGTCGTTATTCATCTTATTGTATGTTTTGTCCTGATCGCAATCGTCATGCTTCAATCCGGTAAGGGTGCCGAAATGGGAGCCGCTTTCGGGGGATCCAGCCAAACCATTTTTGGAAGCCGCGGGGCGACAACTTTCCTGAGCAAGGTCACAATCGGGGCAGCCGTTTTATTCTTCGTAACCTCCATGACCCTTTCTATCATGGGTCGGGAGCGCTCAGTCGTCTCAAGGGTCGTCATCCCCAGCCCAATAGAAGAAGTGGAGACAACAGAGGAGTCCGCCCCTTCGGCAGGAGAGCCTGAAGAAAAATAGTCACATGCTGAACCATTACAAACCCGTCTATCTTGTTGTCCTCTTGTTCCTAAGCAGCCTCAGCGGGTGTTCCGGTTCATCTCTCAATAATCCTTATCCCAAAGAGGATGAGGCCCTTACCATCTTATACAGTTCTTTCAACCAGCGGCCGAAGCATCTCGACCCGGCACAATCCTATTCTTCGAATGAGATCACCTTCACTGGCCAGATTTACGAGCCCCCCTTTCAATATCATTACCTGAAAAGGCCCTACACCCTGATTCCGCTGACGGCAGAGGATGTCCCGTCCCCGGTCTACTTCGATCAAGACGGAACAGAAATCACAGGGGAAAATCCAAGTGAAACGGTCGCCTTAAGTGTCTACACCATCAGGATTCAAGAAGGGATACGCTATCAGCCCCACCCCAGCTTCGCCCAGGATGCCGGGGGCAAGTTCCTCTACCATAACCTGAGCGATCGGGCCATGGAAGAGATCAATACCCTCTCAGATTTTCCGGAAACCGGAAGCCGTGAGTTGATCGCTGAAGATTATGTTTACCAGATCAAACGCCTCACCCATCCGAAAATACATTCTCCAATCTATGGCTTTATGTCGGAGTATATCCTTGAATTAAAGGCCTTTGGAACACAATTGAGAGAAGCCCAAAAGAAGGGATCGGCCTTCCTGGATCTCCGAGACTTCCCCCTTGCGGGCGCGGAAGCGGTCGATAAATACACCTACCGGATCAAGATTCACGGCAAGTATCCACAATTTCTCTACTGGCTGGCCATGCCCTTCTTCGCGCCCGTCCCCTACGAGGTGGACCGTTTCTATTCACAAACCGGCCTGGCAAAAAAAAATATCACCCTCGATTGGTATCCGGTCGGCACCGGCCCCTACATGCTGACCACCAACAACCCCAATCTTCGGATGGTCCTGGAACGTAACCCAAACTTCCACGGAGAACAATATCCCCTCGACGGGGAACCGGGAGATCGGGCTTCGGGGATCCTCGAAGACGCGGGGAAGCCGCTCCCCTTTATTGAAAAGGTCGTCTACAGTCTTGAAAAAGAAGATATCCCCATATGGAACAAATTTCTCCAGGGGTATTACGATAGCTCCGGCATCTCTTCAGACAGCTTTGACCAGGCCGTGCGGATCTCAGAGGGGGGAAACACCGACCTGACCGATGGGATGAAGGCCAAAGGGATACGCCTGCTCACCAGCACGGCAGCCAGCACCTATTACATGGGCTTTAATATGCTTGATCCCGTCGTCGGCGGAGACCGCCCCTCGGCTCGCAAGCTGAGACAGGCCATCGCTATTGCGATCGATCAGGAAGAATCGATCTCCATCTTCCAGAACGGCCGCGGCATGGCCATGCAGGGACCACTCCCTCCGGGAATATTTGGATTTAAAGAAGGTGAGGCGGGGATTAACCGCCATGTCTATGACTGGATCGATGGAAAACCAAAACGCAAATCCATCGCGGTCGCCCGTCAACTGCTGGCGGAGGCAGGCTACCCTCAAGGACGCGATGCGGAAACAGGCCAGCCGCTTATTCTCCACTTTGATACGACCGGAACCGGACCGGAGGCCAAGGCAACCTTCGACTGGCTGCGAAAACAATTTGAAAAAATACAGGTTCAGCTGGTCATACGCAATACAGATTATAATCGCTTCCAGGACAAGATGCTTAAAGGAACCGCGCAGATCTTTCAATGGGGCTGGAACGCCGACTATCCCGATCCGGAAAACTTTCTATTTCTCTTATATGGTCCCAACGCCAAGGCGGGAAAGAATGGTGAAAACGCAGCGAACTATTCAAACAAGAAGTTTGATGCCCTCTTTGAGCAGATGAAGAATATGGAAAATGGGCCCGAGCGTCAGGGGATCATCGATGAGATGGTCGAGGTCTTTCGGCGGGATGTCCCCTGGGTCTCCGGTTTTCATCCGCAGCGCTTCGGTCTTTATCATGCCTGGTATCAAAATATCAAACCGAATCTCATGGCCAACAATACCTTGAAATATACCAGGGTCGATTCCGGCCTCCGCGCCCGGTCGCAAGGAGAGTGGAACAGGGCCGTCTGGTGGCCGCTCTGGGTGGGTGGGACGGTCCTTCTTTTGGGAACCCTGCCGGCCATCCGGTCCTACCGACGCAAAGAGCGGGGAATCGGACAACCTTCCTCGCAAAGGGATCTGTGATGACCGCCTATATTGTCCGCCGACTCCTTTACGCCGTCCCGATATTGGTTGGGGTCAACCTCCTGACCTTTCTTCTTTTTTTTGTGATTAATACCCCTGAGGACATGGCGCGTCTTCACCTCGGGGGAAAACGGGTCACCCAGGAAGCCATTGAAAAGTGGAAAGAGGACCACGGGTATAATAAACCCCTTGCGATTAATCTTTCCGCGCAGGGCTCCGGAAAACTAACAGAAACGATCTTCTTTGAGAAGTCTCTTCGGCTTTTTCTCTTTGATTTCGGACGCGCCGACGACGGCCGGAACATCGGGGCCGACATCCGTGAACGCATGTGGCCGAGTCTGGCCATCGCGATCCCCGGACTCATTGTCGGGCTCTTTGTCAATGTAACCGTCGCAATGCTCATCGCCTTCTTTCGCGCCTCCTATCTCGATACATGGGGGGTCATCGTTGCCGTGGCAATGATGTCGATCTCATCCCTCTTTTATATCATCGGCGGGCAATTCATTTTCAGCAAGATGCTTCGCCTTGTCCCCATCTCCGGCTATGACGGCGGTCTCAATGCAACAAAATTTCTGATCCTACCGGTCATCATTGGTCTGATCGCGGGGGTCGGCTCGGGAACGCGCTGGTACCGGACCATTTTCCTGGAGGAGATCGGAAAGGATTATGTCCGAACCGCACGGGCGAAAGGACTCTCTGAACTCAAGGTCCTCTTCGGCCACGTCCTTCGAAATGCCTTGGTCCCGATTTTGACCGGGGTCGTGGTTGTGATTCCCCTTCTCTTCCTTGGGAGCCTCATCACGGAATCTTTTTTCAGCATTCCCGGTCTAGGAAGCTATACCATTGATGCCATTAACAGCCAGGACTTCGCGATCGTGAGGGCCATGGTCTTCCTCGGGTCCTTTCTCTACATTATCGGCCTGTTATTGACCGATATTTCCTATACATGGGTCGATCCCCGGGTCAGGTTGGACTAATGCCAGATTTCCTCGCGAAGTTCATCTCCTTCAAACCGGTCCTCCTGTGGACCGATATACTCGTGCTTCTCCTGGCGGCGTCCATATTCTTTTTGGGACGGTACGCCTCCGGGAAAGAACATCTTCTCGCACCCTTGCGGCAGGTCCGTCGCCGCGCACTCGCCATGGCGGCCCTCACGGTCCTGCTCTCCTATATCGGGATCGGGCTTCTGGATTCACTCCATTTCAGGCAACAACTTCCCCAGACAGAGGCCGGACAGAAAATACAGTATTCCCCGGAGGTCCTCTCCCTGCTGGATGTAGTCGTCTGGCGACTCCGAAAAAATGTGGAACGGACCTACTCCGCACCTTTGGCAACGCACTCCTTCGCCAAAGAGATGGTTGAATTTCCGGGCGGCGTAAAAAAGAGGGTCTTTCCCCCGCTGGCCTATGGCGGCGCCCACCTGACAGACCCACTGACCCAAAAAGCGGATATACTGCAGACCCTTCTTCTCGGGGGTCTGTTTGGCATCTTCCTGGCATTTATCCTTTGCCTTACATTTTTGTTCCTCTTGAGTCGCTATCACCGTTGTTCGTGGAACGAGACGTTCCACGCCATCCGGCGAGGTCAGTATGAAACGGCCTGGGGAGCCATCCTCATCACCTTGAGTTTGATCACCGTCTTGGTTTCCATCGCCGTCCTGCTCAGCGGTAAATACCATCTTTTCGGAACCGACAAGGTGGGCCAGGATGTCCTTTATCTCGCCATCAAGGGCATCCGCACCGGGCTGGTCATCGGAGGACTGACCACACTGGTCATGCTCCCTTTTGCCATCTTCCTCGGGATCGCCGCCGGCTACTTCAGGGGATGGGTTGATGATGTTATACAATACCTCTATACCACCCTCAGCTCTGTTCCGGGGGTATTATTGATCGCCGCTGCAATCCTGATTCTCCAAGTATATATGGACAAACATGCCGATTCCTTCTCCAGCATCACAGAACGGGCCGACATCCGCCTCCTCTTCCTTTGCCTGATTCTCGGGATGACCAGCTGGATTGGCCTCTGCCGCCTCTTACGCGGTGAAACACTCAAGCTGCGTGAATCTGAGTACGTCCAGGCCGCGATCGCTCTTGGAGTCAGTCGGCCCCGAATTCTCATCCGGCATATTCTCCCGAATGTCATGCATATCGTCTTGATCTCGGTCGTTCTCGATTTTAGCGGCCTAGTCCTGGCCGAAGCAGTCCTGTCCTACGTCGGAGTCGGCGTCGATCCGGCAATGATCTCCTGGGGGAATATGATCAACAGCGCTAGGATGGAGATGGCACGTGAACCCATTGTCTGGTGGTCGCTCAGTGCCGCCTTTATTTTCATGTTTGGCCTGGTCCTGACAGCCAATATTTTTTCTGATGCCGTCCGGGATGCCTTTGATCCACGCTTGAGGAGCCGATGATGAACGATCCGACGGAAGCGCTCCTTCAGGTACAGGACCTAAGAACCTGGTTCTACACCGAAGAAGGGGTTGTCCGTGCAATAGACGGGGTGTCTTTTGAGGTCCACCGGGGAGAGACTTTTGCCCTCGTCGGAGAATCCGGCTCCGGAAAATCGATGACGGCCCTGTCCATCATGAAGCTTGTTCCGGAACCGGCCGGGCGAATCATCTCAGGAAAAATCCTCCTGGAAGGCGAGGACCTCTGCCAGTTTCCTGAGATGGGGATGCGCCGGCTTAGAGGACGACGAATCTCTATGATCTTTCAGGAACCGATGACCAGCCTGAATCCCGTCATGACCGTCGGTGCTCAAATCACGGAGACATTGCAACACCATTTTTCCATGAAGAGCACTGAGGCCAGGAGGCGGGCCTGTGAACTTCTTGACCTTGTCGGCATCCCCGACCCCATCGCCCGTTACAGTGAATACCCCCATCAGATGTCGGGGGGGATGAAACAACGAATCATGATCGCGATGGCCCTTTCCGGAGAGCCGGATCTTTTGATCGCCGATGAACCCACCACGGCACTCGATGTCACCATCCAGGCCCAGATCCTTGAACTCTTGAAAAAACTGCAAAAAGAGCGGGGAATGGCTCTCTTGCTCATTACGCATGACCTGGCCGTTGTCTCTGAAATCGCCGAGAAGGTTGCCGTGATGTATGCCGGACAGATTGTCGAGATGTCTGATCGCGATCCATTTTTCGACCACCCGCAGCACCCTTATTCGCAGAAATTATTCAACGCCCTTCCCCTTAAGAAAAAAAGGGGGGAACGCCTGGAGATCATTCGAGGAAACGTTCCCGCTTTAAATAAACCCTTTTCCGGCTGCCGCTTTGCCAATCGTTGCGATGCGGCCTGGGATCACTGTGAACAAGTGGTCCCACAATGGATATCTCTTGAAACCGGCGGGGTCCGATGTCATCTGGCATCGCCCAGAGACGCGGCAACCCGACCGATTGCATCAAAAGTGGTCCGAGAGTCTGAAGCGATTGAAACCCAGGTCTCAATAAAAAACGAGACCCTTCTTAACATATCAGACCTCAAGGTCCATTTTCCCATTCAGAAGGGACTCTTTAAAAAGACCGTCGGCTACGTCAAGGCGGTTGACGGGGTTTCACTGGCGATTGACGCGGGAAAGACGCTTGCTCTGGTCGGAGAATCGGGGTGCGGAAAAACCACGACGGGGAAGGCCATCCTCCAATTGATCCAGCCAAGCGCCGGTTCTATTTTCTTTGACGATGTCGATCTCACACAACTGACGGGGGAAGATCTTCGTAAAAAAAGAAAGGATTTTCAGATCATATTCCAGGACCCTTATTCTTCACTCAATCCACGGATGATGGTCCGCGACATCATAAAAGAGGGGATGGACGCACAGAAGATCAACCGTGAACACGCAGGGCCTCCCATGAGCCGCGACGAAGAAGAGACCACCATCGATCGCTTACTAGATGCGGTGGGTTTGCCCTCCGAGGTAAAAAACCGCTATCCACACGAGTTCTCAGGAGGACAGCGTCAACGAATTTGCATTGCGCGCGTCCTCGCGGTGAATCCGAAATTAATCGTCTGCGACGAACCCACCAGCGCGCTTGATGTCTCCGTCCAGGCCCAGATACTCAATCTCCTAAAGAGTTTGCAGGAGAAACTCGGCCTGGCCTACCTCTTCATTACCCACAATATCTCCGTCGTTGAATATTTCGCCCATGAAATTGCCGTGATGTATCTTGGACGCATTGTTGAATACGGATTGGTCGAGGAGGTCCTGGAAAATCCGAAACATCCCTATACCCGGGCCCTCCTTTCGGCCGTTCCCCAGGTTGATCTCGAACAAAAAAGAAGCATCATCCGCCTCGAGGGGGATCTCCCCTCTCCGATTTCACCCCCGCAAGGCTGTCATTTTCACCCCCGCTGTCCCGAGGCCCTGCCCATCTGTCGGGAAAACTACCCTTCCCAATCCTCTTTCAGTGCCAGCCACAACACCTGCTGCCACCTTTATGAGACCCCCCCCTCAAGTCGATTAGACATATCACTATATCCATACTTGTATCATAATTGAACGTTTAGATTGAATACCCATGTTCCATTCAGACGCTAACGTTTCATTCATGAACGTTTATTTGTTCAACTATGAAACAGTTTTATTATTCATAAAACAAAATAAACACTAACTCATTGATATTATAATAAATATTAAATTGGCACACAGTTTGCTATAGGCTAAGACAACATCAACAGTTTGTCCAGGGAGGTGAAGCATGATCAACCTAATTTTAGTATTTGGCATCGGGATCCCAGCCGCCTTTGTGCTGGTCAATTTCATCCTGTTTCGCACCTATACAGCCTTTAATTTACGGTATACGGGCGAGTTCAGGGAAATCACAGCCGATTGGCAGAACTTTATGGAACGAGGCATTCCAGTTCCTACGGATTATGTCAGAATTGAACAACCCTTTGAGGCACAGCCGGTTCTGATCCAGCCCAATTTTGAGATCGAAAAGGTGGAGACTGCGGTATAATGAACCGTCTGGGAATTTTCACATCCATTTCGACGACCTGTTCTCATTCCTTATCGCGTCACTACTTGTCTCTCCTCTATCCGTGTCTGGAGTCAGACTCGAAGAAATCATCATGAGCAGATTCAGCCTGTCTCCCCTTGAACTTTTCCCGGAAATGTTGTCCCGGCTCCCACAGCATCCCTGCCTAAAATTTAGTCTGTATAAGAATACCTCTGACCTGTCCCTCAGATTACGATAATCACCGTAAATACCGTCCTTGGAACATCGAAATAATACTCTCCGTTGTCATCCTTTCAGACATCCGATATACTGACCCTCTTATTTTATAAGGATGAAAACTCTTGGACAATTACAAAATTGATCTGGTCCGGGAGAAACTAGAAAATTCTGCTTTCATTACAGTCCTGACCGGAGCGGGCATCTCTGCCGAAAGTGGCATCCCGACTTTTCGCGGTGACGAAGGGCTCTGGAAAAAGTTCAAACCAGAGGACTTGGCCACGCCTGAGGCATTTCGCGACACACCCGGCATTGTTTGGGAATGGTACCATTGGAGAAGGGAGTTGATTTCAAAAAAAATCCCGAACCGCGGCCACGACGCCCTGGTAATACTGGAAGAAAAAACGCAGGGATTTACCCTGATCACTCAGAATGTGGACGGCCTCCATGTGCTTGCGGGAAACCGTAACATCATCGAACTACACGGAACGCTCTGGAAGACAAGATGTACAGGATGTCACCGTGTCATTGAAGACAGGTCGCTCAAGATGCCGCTCCTTCCGACTTGCGACTTGTGTAATAAGAGGCTGCGTCCGCATGTTGTCTGGTTTGGAGAGGGAATTGATCCGCTTGATCTGGAGGGCAGCCTGAAGGCCTGCCGGGAATGCGAGGTCTTCCTCGTAATCGGAACTTCGTCGGTTGTTCAGCCCGCCGCCTCATTCGCGGCGCTGGCAAAAAGCGAAGGGGCCTTTATCGTCGAGGTCAATGTGGAACCCGCTCTGCAAATAAGGCCGGATGTCTCCCTTACTGGAAAAGCAGCCGAGATACTTCCTCTACTTCTGAGCTAGGGAATCGCAAAGATGAAAAAACGATAATCCCCATCAAGAGATGATCCATAAGCCGCTTGGAGAAGGACAAGGGGTTCCAAAGCGATTCCTAGAATCTGAAGTAAAGTAGACCATTCAGGATGGCATCCTACTTATTAAAATGAGTGGTTATTGAGATTTTCGACATTCTCTCATTTCTTTTTTTGGGGAATCTCTTCTTTAGAGTTTTTATTATGAATTATAGCTTTGGTCATTTTTCCAATTGCAATAATTAAGTCGCCATTCCCTCGGCTATTATTCTCGTCCATCTTTTCAAGCAACTTTATCTGATGTGCTTCCCATTGCTTGCTAGTATTTCTATTTTCAGATGATACGGATAATGCGCCATAGGCAACAAATAACGACCCTATGGCTACCACCAATAAAATGATACTGACACAGAATGACGATTTGGAAATCCTCTGATTTTCTCTCATTTGTAATTCTTGGAAACCTGATTGTATCTCGTTAATGGCCCGTTCGTGGGCCTCCGCAGTAAAACTACGCTCAGCAATATATTGTATTTTTTTTCTGAATCTCGTCCTTAAGCTCTTTTTTCTTCTTGTAGCCACAAGGGTAAATCTGTCGACCTTTCATTGCATTGTCACTCATACTGCTTCCCCCTTAACCCTACGAGAAATGAAATATCACCAGCTTGAGTCCACTTCAACCACACTGGACCACTGCAGTACTCGCTACAGGGTACTTGCTTTCACAGAATTTCGGTGACATCTATACTCAATTCTATGTCCTTCGTTACGGTCACAGCTTTTAACGATGAAGTCGGGCCCAATGTTCTTTGAAGTTCGGTAACGACAAGTCAATGAAGGTGAGACTTCCAAAAGTTCGCCATCCCGATCTCAAATTCTCTATCCCACCCAAGATCCGAGATTGGATCTTGGGACAAACCGTCAAGTCGTCTGAAAGACAAGACCAGAGGTCATATCATGAGTTATAACTGAAAGTGGTGTATGGAGGACTTGAAAAAAAGCGGCGTATCTGGTTGATTTCAATCTGCGAAGAAAACAAATAACCGAAAGGATACGCCACCATGAATAAGAATACCGTTATTTCTTTAAAAGATCGAGAAGATATTTCAGATCCGTTCAGAGATTTACTGAGAGCTGGCGCTCGAAAATTGATTGAGCAGGCCATTATATCAATATTCCGGACAACAAACCGAGGAAGGTTATGCTGCGGTTGTTCTAAATGGCTCCCTTCCGGAGCGATCCATTCAGACGGACAAATGTTACATATGATGTTTAAACTCAGCCAATGTGCTGAGCTTAACTGGCGCAAGTTACGTGGATTTAACTACCTCGCCAAAGTCATTGAAGGAGTTCCATTTAAAAATGGAATTGAGATCAACAAATCAGATCAGGTCGCCGCTTAATGAAGATCTCATACACCAGATTTGACAATAACTCGAGGTCATAAGGGCGACGAGGCGTACTCACTCGTACGTTGAGGAACCCTTATGTCCGATAACGCAGTATTTCAGACGAATCGGCGGTTTGTCCTTTCGCGATTGCGGAAGGAGGGTCACAACGCGGGCTTGCGGTCCAGGCTTCGGTACTGTACCGCTTCAGCGATATCTGCTTTTGTGATCTGTTCGCGCTGCTCCAGATCGGCGATCGACCGACTGACCTTTAAGATCCGGTTATAGGCCCGTGCAGACAGACCCAATCGTTCCATGGCCATCTCAACCAGTTTTTTTGAAGCTTCGTCGATCTGGCAGTACTTTTTCAATTCCCTCTGCCGAAGTTGCGCGTTACAGCGTATCCCTTCTTTTTTGTATCGGGCGATCTGGAATTCTCTTGCCACCTGGACTCTCTTACGAATGGCCTCCGAACTCTCATCCCGGGCCTCCATTGTCAGGTCTCTAAACGGAACGGCGGGAACCTCAATATGGAGATCGATACGATCGAGGAGCGGCCCGGAGACCTTGGACCGATAGCGCTGGATCGCCATCGGTGTGCAGACGCAGTTCCGGGTCGGGTCTGAAAAATAGCCGCAGGGACAGGGGTTCATCGCGGCAACCAGCATGAACCGGGCCGGATAGGTCAGGGAGGCTGCTGCCCGCGAAATTGTCACTTTCCCCTCTTCGAGGGGTTGACGCAAAACCTCCAGCACATTCCGTTTGAATTCAGGAAGTTCATCCAAGAACAGGACCCCATTGTGGGCGAGACTCACCTCTCCGGGACGCGGGATCTGCCCCCCGCCAATCAGACCCGCGTCGGAGATGGTGTGATGCGGGGAACGGAAAGGACGAGTCACCAGGAGAGGTTGATCATTACTGAGCAGGCCAAAGATACTGTGGACCTGTGTCGCCTCAAGTGATTCGTCAAAAGTGATTGCAGGGAGGATGGAGGGAAAGCGCTTTGCGAGCATCGTCTTGCCAGAGCCGGGCGGCCCGACCATGAGAATATTATGGCCTCCAGCCGCCGCAATCTCCAGCGCCCGTTTCGCATGGGCCTGCCCCCGCACCTCTGAAAAATCGTCCTGATAGACCGATTTCCGGGCAAAAAGAAGGTCAATATCGGTCTTGATCGGCTGCAGATCTAATTTCCGGTTCAGATACTCAACCACCTGGGGAAGCGTCTCCACACCAATCACATCTATTCCGGAGACAACGGCCGCCTCGGGTCCATTCTTCGTCGGAAGAATAACACCCTGCTTACCAAGCCGCTTTGCGAGAATCGCGATAGGGAGCGCCCCTTTAACCTCTTTGATACGGCCATCCAGGGAAAGTTCCCCGACAATCAAATAGTCCTGAAGGGAATGATCCTTGACAACCCCTTCTGCAGCCAAGACGCCTAAGGCCATCGGAAGATCAAAGGATGAACCCTCTTTTTTAAGATCGGCCGGTGCCAGATTGATGGTGATTTTCTTAACAGGGAAGTGAAATCCGGTGTTCTTGATGGCGGAACGGAGCCGGTCCCTGCTCTCCTTGACCGCAAGATCAGGGAGACCGACGATTGAAAGAATGGGAAGACCCTGGCTGAGGTCAATCTCGACATCAATGGGATGGGCCTCAACCCCATGCAGCACCGCGCTAAAAACCTTTGAAAGCATCTTCCAAAACCCTTTTGGCTGTGTAGGTGGAGTGAACCCTATCGAGTTCTCATCTGAGAGTGCGCACTCTGGATGATTTTTGAAAAACGCTTTTCGTCCGGCGGATCAGCGACCCATTGGCCAAGCTCGAGTGTAAAGGCCTCCTGCTCCATGGTCAGGTTCAGCTGGAAAGGTTTTTTCCTGGTGAGATGACCGATGAGCCGACTTCTCCTCACCGGCGTTCCGATGATTATTCCCACCTTATGAATTTTCCAGGTGGTCTGAAAGAATCCGCCTTCTTTATCTGCGATTGCGATCTGTTCATAGTGGATCAGCCCCGTACGCAGGGAGGCCTTCCACGATTGGTCATATGAAATGGGTGAACCGGCCAGAGAGGTCTTGAGGGTCCCTGTCCGGACACAAGCAGACAGAAGGGTGAGCGCAAAGAGAAATAGGAAGGAACGGGAGAAGGAAGCCCGCCTCATAAAAAACCAACTGGGTGGGCTTTGCGTCTTCAAGGCAAAGGTTCTCTTAAAAAAGATGAGATGGCCTTTTTCTGACGACTGCTCACCCAAGAATAAAGGGAGGGCTGTTGCTCTTGGTCGATATAGTCTAAAAACTGTAACCCGTAAGCATTCCCGTCGGGGCTGAGATGGGTAACGACAATTTTTCCAAGTACAATTTCACGAAATGACTTCCCGCGATGCGTCCCACTAATCTTGACCGTTAATTCTTTCCCGAGGTCGAAGCGCTTTTTTGCATGGAGAAGAAGACCGCCAAGGCTCATGTTGCTGATCGTCACCTCGACAGAACGGGTTTCAGTCGATACCTTTGCCTTTCCAGTAAACGGAACACGATAATGTTGTCTCTTATCCATAGCCTGTGCTTATAGCATATCCGGTTAAGATTAACAATCACAACCTCTCAGGAGGGGGGATTGAGACGCTTGACAGTAAACCACTTAATTTTTATATGTTGAATTACCATCGGTCTCAATTTGAACCCGATCCCGGCTGGCATGATGAAAAAGGTCATTATCAATATAGGTCAGAGAATATTCCAGAGTTGTCTCATCATGATCTGCCTCAAGAATCAGTCGCGTCTTCCCATCATCCCAGAAAAAAAGGTCAATTCCCGGCAAGGCAGTGGTCCGGGGAGGACCGTGACGATGCGTCGATTTCCGAGTCATTTCTGGAATGGGAGATAAGGACTTATCAACGGGCCTGAAGTTGATTTCAACACGATACAACTTACCCCGATAAAAATCGGCAATAACACTGTCGACCTCTGAACGGAAGGCAGCACTCTCCATGCGGTAGCGCCGCTCATGTTTGAACTGTCCCTTTACAACCGGTTCTTCCTTCCCGTGAACGGTCTTTAGAAAAAGGTCAAGGGCCATACCCAGGGAGACCGGTCCATGTTTGCGCTGAATGGCTTCGCCCTCTTCAAAAATGGCATGGATCGCAAAAAGAGGGGCCGAGTTCAGCAAGAGAAAAAAAAGGGAAAACAATAAAACCATTTTGTAAACAGGATCTTTTAGATTACGCATAGAAGACCTTTAAAACAAGATAGACGATCCAGACTTCAACAGTGTGTGCTGAGATTGAGGAGAACAGGTTTCCTGTTTTGAGGAGGAGTGCTCCCCATATAATCCCATCGGTCAGCGCCAGCCAATGGTAGCCCTTGAAATATACGACCATGAAGGGATCAAAAGAAAAATAAAGCGCCGACAACAAAACAGCCCAACAGGACCCTCCTCGCGTCGACCGGAACACGCTCAGAAACCGCCCCAGAATCCACCCCCGGAAGAGGATCTCAATGAGAAAACTGATGAGGAGGATACCAAAGGGAAACATTATCCATAAAGACAGATCGGCATGAGGGGTTTCTCTAAGAAATTCATTGGAATACCCGAGCCACGGTGTGAGTTTTACGATCACAAAGAGATTAAAAAGCCCCAGTCCGAGGCCACCGGCAATGCCAAGGAATACCGCACGAATCGCCCCCTTTTTACGGAGACACAGGTCCTCAGACCTCTCCGAATTCCGGCTAAACCAAAGACCCAGGGTAACGATAGAAACCATTAAGGGAAGAAAGACATGGTGAAGACGAGACGAAGGGAAGAGGAAGATATAATAAAAACCCGTCGAGAAAAATGGAAAAAAAAGGGGCCAGAACGCCCTTTTCTCAACTATTCCTAGAATTTCCACTGCCGCAGCATTGCCGCAATAAAGATGACCACAACCCCAACGATCAAGGTAACTTTTGTAAAAGTATAACCGGGAAGATTCCCGTTGCTTGTTTCATCCCTTTTGATTTCTTCGTCATCCCGTGAGCGAACAAGTTGGAAGAGGGGGATTGCCGCCATCGCACAAACAAGAAATACCTTAACCCCCAATGCCGAGATATAGCCTGGAGGAATTTCATCGATTCCGGCCCGCCTGACCCCAAAATTTATTCCGCCCGTAATCATTAAGATGAAAAGAAGCAGAATCACCATCCGCTGGTAGCGCTTTGAGATCTTGACGTAGACCTCATTCGAGACATCTTTTGCAGCAAGAAGAGGCGCCATGATAAAGACCTGAAAGCCAGCACCCCCAAGCCAGAGGACCACGCAGAAGAGGTGCAGCCAATGATTGAAAACAGCGAAAAGTTTCATAAACGCCTTATCCCTTTACATTTTCTTTTTGGAGGGGTCCTTCAGGTAATCTTTCATTTTGTCGAGCATTTCTTCATCAATCAGACCGACCGTTCCCCGCTTTCCCATGTAGGACTTGATATCGTCCAATCGCTTTTCCGCTTCGGGATTCTCTTTAAGCCGGCGAATCTTTCCTTTTGCGTCTTCAAAGGCATCAAAGGTCATTTCTCTGTAGCCAAAGGCGCGAATACGTTTCATAGCCTTCATCATGGCCTCATTGCGATATGTCGTCAGAAGTTCTGAAGTAATCTCGGTGATTCCCATTTTTCGCGCGCGGCGTTCCGCAGCCTTCTTAATACCGCTGCGGACAAAATCAGGTGAGGTCATCAGGCGTTTATGCGCTTCCTCCGACCAGACCACATCACTCTTCGGGGCATCCCATATCTGTGTCAGTGCAGCCATGTCAATGCGTTCCAGGCCCAATTCCCTTGCCAGATCTTCTGCATCGTTCTTCAACATGCCCTGGACAAACTCACGGGCCATCTCCGGCGAATCTGCAATTTTTTGTCCCAGTCGTACCTTTGCCGCGTCGGTCCATGGAATCTCAGGGAAAGATTCTTCTTTTTTCTCATCTCCCAAGGCCTCCGCTTTTTCAAGAAGCTCAAGATCCACCTCAAGATGACCCCGCTCGAGAGCAACCTCTTCCGCGATTTTCCGGATCATTCCTCTCATAAATTCCGGAACGGTTTCAAGCCGCTCCGTTGCCTCACGGGTCCAGGCCAGGGCTTTCGTTTCAACCCCTGCTTCCGCATGGGAAGCACCCACACCTGCACCTGCCATGGGATTCATCATTTTATCTTTGAACTTTGCCAGAACCTCTTCGGTAATCAGCGTGATCCCCTTCTCTGCCGCCTTCTTCTCGGAAAGTTTTCGGACCATCCCTCTCAGAAAAAAAGGGGCTTTCTTCAGACGCGCCTCCGCCTCAGGCGTCCAGGTGACTGTATTACCTTCTTGATCTTTCTTTCCCATACATAACCTCAATTATTTTGAAGATCCTCACCGTAGAACGGCGAGAATTCTCCGACGCAAGAAAAGACGTCAATTGTCTCCAGGGGTTTTTACGGGGACGCTTCGGCTGAATTCGGTAAAACTAAAGCTTCGACCGCGCTTGGCCTCCGCTTTCTCCCGCACGATCTGCATAACTTCCGGTGTAATCAGGGTAATATTGTTCTCTGCGGCATAACGTTCCACGCCCCGGGCCACCATTCCCCGGGCAAAGGATGGAAGTCCTTTCAAACGTTCCTTGGAAGCCACACTCCAATCCATCGTAAATTTGACCTCCAGACCGAAGGTCTGATCGGCGGTCAATTGAATTTTCTTCCCCCCGTACTGGCCCGGCTGATAGTCACAGGCGGGATCTTCTGCCAGATAATCTCCAGTGGCCGCATAAGCCCGGCAACGACAGCCGCCACACATCTCAGAAAACTCACAATCACCGCAACGTCCCCCGAGTTGGGGGTCCCTCAGATCATTCAAAACCGGCGAAGTGTTCCAGATTTCATCAAATGATTTTTCCCGGAGGTTTCCTGCGCTCACGGGCATATAAGGGCAGGGGGTGATGTCCCCTTCAGGAGTAATCCGGCAATAATATTTACCGGCAGGGCAGCTTCCCTGGGAGTAATTCTTTAACAAAGGCGAATCCGGATCGAGTTCGTAAATGATTTTCCTGAAGTGGGGTGCACATTTTGCGCGAAGGATTAAACCATAACTCTCCCCCGCAGGAGAGGTCCAGGGATCATCAAATTGCCCGAGCAATCCGCCTCCGTTGGTCACCTCTTTCGGCCCGACACCCTGTGCGCGCGCCAGATAGGTTAGGATCTCACGATACTGACTGGGCTGGATATCGATCAGGTTTTCGCCTCGACCGGTCTGAATCAGAAAAAAGAAATTGAGAACCTTGGCCCCGACTTTTTTGGACAACTCGATCATCTTGGGAATCTCAGAGACATTCCAGGACATCACGCTCATATGTATCGAAAAGTCGAGCCCTTCGCCCTGGAGAAACTCCATGCCGCGAATGGCATTCTTCCAGGAATGGGCCAGACCGCGGAATTCATCATGTTTCTTCGGATCAACAGAGTCAAGACTGATCGAGGCACCTTGAAGACCGCTTTCACGCATCTTCCTCGCCTCAGTACGACCAATTAAAACCCCGTTTGTCCCGAGAACACAGGTAAAGCCCTTGTCTGAGCCATAGGCGGCAATATCGAAGATATCTTTTCGAACAAGCGGCTCGCCACCGGTGAGAATCAAAAAGACATTCGGATTCACCTTCTCGATGCCATCCATCACCTTAAAACATTCTTTCGTCGTAAGGTCCTGTGAAATATCGGCATTCGGAAACGCACTCATATAGCAGTGCGTACAAAACAGGTTGCAGCGTTGGGTGAGATTCCATGAAACAGAATATGCTTGATATGCCATTGAACTATTCAGCCCTTAAAAGGGTTTTCCAAAAATGCCACACACGACCATTCAAGACCAGAGGTTAAAACCCCTGGGAACGCATCGCCTCGGCCCAGCGTTCGGTAACCTGATTTAGAATTTCAGCGCTCACACGCTTGAATCCTTTTTCATCCGCATAAGATTCAATTTCGCTGACGACTGTCCCCCGAACAAAGGAGGGAATAAGAGCCATCCGGCGTTCGGCATCATCATCCCAGGGAAGATGCCGCTCAACTTTTCTCGAAGCACGGCTCCAATGTTCATACTTCGCATTGATGACGGCGGGATCAATTTTCCGAATCCCTTTTTTGCGCGCATCGGCCTCTATTCTCCAGGAGGTCATCTCCCGCATAAACCCTTCTGGAATTTCGTTCATCCGGGCCTTCGCTTCATCTGTCCATGTAATCGACGCAAAGGCCTTTTCGATACCCGATTCTTTCCGTTCCATTTTCTTGTAATATTCTCCACCGCCTCCACAGAGGGCACAGTGATCCGGGATTTTCTGATTCACCACCTGGCTGCAGATCAGACAGATGAAATAGTCAATGGCCTCTTCCATGAGGACAAACCGCAATTTCTTCGCCTCACAGACAGGACATTGCTCCGGAACCTGTGCGACCACATGGCCGCAAAGCCCGCAAAAGTGGAAGGTTTCTTCCGGAGGGGTCGTCGCCCCTGTCGCCATAGAGGCAAGACGCTCCCTGATGTCATCAAGGCTCGCTGCGCCTGACATCACCGCTTCCATCTCTTCGGTCGCCTTCTTAATCCCGGCCTCAGCAACCTCCAGGGTGATATGATCAATCGAATTGGAAAAAGCATGATTCTCGATATGCTGTCGCGTCGCGTCCCGCATGAATCCGACGGGGACCCGATCAACACGCTCCTGGGCTTCAGGGCTATAGGAAAATTTGGGAACGGGAGCCGCCTTCACGCTTTCTTCCTTTTCCTCTGCGACCGCCTTCGCCTGTGAAGCCACAATCGTTTTTGAACTCATTTCGACGTCTTCGTCTCCCTCGCCGGCTTCAATTATTCGAACAACAAACTCTTTCGTCAGGGTCTGCAGGCCCATCTTGCGTGCCGTCTTTTCAACCTTGGCCTTGGCGCGCCGACGCTCAAACCCGGCCGGGACCTTCCGCAGAATATTTTTCGCATCTTCGGTCCAGCTCAAGGGAACGCCATCGTAGCCGACTTCCTTACTCAACTCACCTTCAGCCTTGGCCGCGGCGGTAAAGAGCGACTTGTCGAGAAACTGAAAAATCTCACCATCGGCGTTGCAGATCGGACATTTTACCGGCTTTTCACCCTTTGCCGTATACCCGCAGCCGCCGCAAATATGAAAATCGAGCTTCGCCTTTTTATCATAACTGGCCGCCCGTTCCGCATCGCGATCTTGGACGATATCCACCATCATTCCAGCCATCCCACTCCCGGTGCCAAGCGTCTGGGCCACACTGTCGGATGCGGTCATCTTATTCCGGTCAATCCCCTTCTCATCAAGCTCTTTCCCCAGCCGTTTCATCGCGTCAATCGACGACTTCGGAAGAATATCTCCCATTGCGGCGTCCACGACCGAATTGCTGATAATGGTAAAGCCCTTTTCAATGGCATAGCGATAAACGGCTGTTTTGGCAACCCCGCGCGCGAAGATCGGAACCTTTTCCATTCGCTTGGCCGCCTCTTCGGTCCAGGCCACGGTATATTCGGCAATGGCATCAATCGGAGGAATAAATGTTTTATTTGAAACCAGGACATTACAAGGCGCCATCCGGATAAGGTTTTCAGCGTTGCTCCCCACATCCATCTCTTCATCAGAGTGCACACCCACACGACCGACGACCAAGAGCCATGGACGCTCCTTCCTGACGTATTGAATGACCTTTTCAAAGGGCTTACCATCCAACAATGCCGTCTTGATCTTTACTCCCTCGGTCTCCGCCACAGTCAGACAGACCTCCAGGTGAGATTGGTAAATCTTCGCAAGCCCGGAGTCGATGACATCCTCATGAAGCTTCTCCTGCTCTTTAAAGCGGAAGACCTTTCCGGCTTCTTCGTTCAATACCCCGGCGATCGAATTAAAAACAGCATAATGATAATAGGGGTCAAACGCGGAAACGACAACCATCTCAAGGTCGTAGGCCTTGGCCAGCCCCAACGCGGTCTTGAAACCACCAAAGGAGTGATGACTTCCATCCACGGCAACAACAATCTTCCCCATTTTTCCCAGAACGGGCGGCTCGGTCTCCTTAACAACGAAGATGTCGGACTTTCGGACGCGGCGGATTGTTCGCTCCGTGACACTGCCGATCATACTTTCTTTTACGGCACCGACACCGAGTGCGCCGAGGATAACCAGGTCGTAACCATTTTTCACAATATCTTCAACAAGGACCTTGTAGTTTTTCCCTTCCAGAGACCTGCGCTCCATTGGGACATTGCTCTCACTCGCTTTTTTATCGATGATGTCAAGATAGGAATCTGTGATGATCTCCAGGCCGCGCGTGATCAGAGAATCATGAATCTTCCGCTGACGTTCAAGTTCATTTTCATCATGGTATTCCTCGGGAAGCCCCGCTTCCATCTGCTTAAACCGCTTATCATGCAGCTTTGCTGCGTACGCGTGACTTCCGACGACTTTTGATCCGAACTGTTTCGCCAGCATAATCCCAATATCAATCGCCGTATTCGCATAATCTGAATTGTCCACCGGGATATAAATTGATTTATACATTATTGAATCCCCCCTTAAACTTAATTAAGACCGATCTCTCGCTCAATGTAAGGAGCAAACTGCCTGAAAACTAATAAAAATTCTTCGAATTATACCATCCCTCCTCTCTAAAGACAACATTTTTTTCATTTCCGGGACCCGCATCGGAACCTGGAAAACTTACCCGTTTTCCGATGAAGACGAGGTCAGAGACCCTTTCTGAATACTAAACGGCACAACCCAAAAATAAGAAAATAACATTGTCTAATCAGGTGGATGGGAGAAACGACTTTGTTTTTAAGGCGCTCGCTATGGGCGTTCAAACTGCAATCGCACATTCGGGTTCCCGAGGATCTACTCCGAAACAACCCCTACGCCTCCCCCTTCTGTATCAATCACGGGCATTGATTTATTGCAATGGGGGCATTTCACATAGACAAGATTATCAAAGAGGCCGATGCTGTAGTGGTTGACCAGGAGGTCGAACTCCTTTTTACAGACAGGACAGGCAGTAAGATACCGCTTAAGGAAAAGATTAACCTCCGACTGGAGGCCCTGGAACTGATCCTTTAACTGAAGGACTTCCGATTCAAGTCGGTCTATCCGTTTTTCAAGGTGGTCAGACATGGGGCCGTATCATATGATTAAAAATAGGTCATGTCAAACTCTATTAACCCAAGATCGGAGATTGAATCTTGGGGGAAAGCGCATAAGTCGCCTGAAAGACAAGGCCAGAGACCATAAGGGCGAGCGAGGCGTACTCACCTGTACGGTGAGAAGTCCGCTGGCCGATAACGCAGTAATTTTAGGCGAATCGGCGGTTTCTAATTCCGAAATCTCGGAATTAGGGATTAAATTCAAGGGTAACTCCAGGTCAAGTTGAGCGCCTCGCCCTTTTTGTCTATAGTTGTGATAGGGTGTAGGAAGTAACAATAAACAAGGGGGAGGGAAGCGATGAAAAAATGGAAGTTTTACATGCCAGTTCTGTTCTTGATTGCGTTCTTTTTTTCAACAAATACGGTAGTTTTGTCCCAAGAAAGGAGTCCGCATCCAGGGAGAGAGGGATCAGGAGAAAGGGTGGAAGACGCCCACCGGCGCTTTAGAGGGGGAACGAGCGAGCGGGGAAAAAGACACTCTCCTTTCTCCATTCAAGGAATGAAAGAATCACTCCACCTTGACGACACACAGACCCGGAAGATGCGCGATCTGTTTCGCGACTACCGCAAGGACGTGATCCTGAAAAATGCGCATCTTAAGATCGCCCGAATTGAGTTGGAAGAGGCGCTCTCTGATGACAAGTTTGTTTTGTCCGATATTGAGAAAAGGGTGAAGGCAAAGGAGGCCGTGGCAACGGCCCTCGTCATGATTCGGGTCCGCTCCCTAGCAAAAGCAAAAGGATTCTTGTCTAAAGATCAATTCAAAAAATTCATGATTGGGATCGCTCACCAGATGAGAGGGAGACGTCAGGGCATGTCCGGTCGTCATGGGCGTTCCGGAAAAGGCCCTCACAGCCGAAAAGGAAAAAGACACGGATTTGGCGAATCGGATGAATATGATTAATCCGGTGTCATCCGTAATCGATCTTGGGAGAGGCCGCTCAGTTGGCCGCAAGCGGCCAGAATATCTCCCCCCCGGCTTTTTCGGATGGTCGTTGTCAGGCGGGCCTTGAGGAGAAGATTCTGGAACTTCAGCATCTGATCATCGGGCGTCCGGCGGTAGGGTGAACCGGGATAAGGGTTATAGGGGATCAGATTGATCTTGCATCTGATGCCTTTTGTCAGTTGAATCAGCCGCCCTGCATCTTCGAGCGAATCATTGATTCCGGAGAAAAGGACATATTCAAAGGTGATGCGCCGTCGTGATGGAAGCGGGAAAGATCTGCAGACGGACATCAGTTTTTCAAGAGGATAAAGCCGGTTGATCTTCGGCATGATCTGATCCCTGAGCACGTTGGTGGTTGCGTTTAATGAGATAGATAGGTTGACCGGTACCGGCCCCTTCCACAGCGCGAGAATCTGGGGCACGAGCCCCGCCGTCGATATCGTCACCCGACGGGGGGAAAGGCCCAGCCCGATGGGCGAGATCATCTTGATGACGGCCTCTGTCACCTGCGGAAGATTCGCAAGCGGTTCTCCCATCCCCATCAAGACAATATTGGTCACCCGTTTTCCTTCAGGGAGAAGGCTCTGAATGGTCAGCACCTGATTCACAATCTCATCGGCCTTGAGGTTTCTTTTCAGACCCTCTTGTGCCGTGAGGCAGAAGGTGCAGTCCAATGTACATCCGGCCTGCGAAGAGATACAGATGGTCAGGCGCTCCTCATCCGGAATCAGGACTGATTCGATCTCCCGACCATCTTTCAGCCGAAAAAGAAATTTTTCTGTTCCATCGACGGACCTGAGCCGGGTTACAATCTCCAGATGGCTGAGTTCTGCCCGCGAATCGAGAAGAAGGCGATCTTCCTTCGAAAGATCCGTCATCTCTTCAAAACCGGCCGCGTGCCGCTCATAAATCCATGCCAGGATCTGTTTCGCTCGGTAGCGCTTCCACCCAAGCCGGGCAACGAAGGCCTCGACCTCCTGGAAACCCAACGCAAGAAGATTAGTCTTTTTCATAGGGCTAAACTTAGCACACCGATTTCCATCCACGCAAGCGATGGCCCTGCCCCAAGATCAGCGATTGATCTTGGGGCAAACCGTCAAGTCGCCTGAAAGACAAGGCCAGAGGCCATAAGGACAACCGAAGCGTACTCACCCGTACGGTGAGGCGTCCGTTGGCCGATAACATCAGGCGAATGGGTCTCGCGCCAGCCATCGGCGGTTTCTAATTCCGCAATCGCGGAATTAGGGCCTTACCTGCGACCCTATGGAAGAGTGTCACAATTCGGACGCCCCTACTCCTTGAAGCCCCATTCGGAATATGATAACTTGTCTCAATTATTATGGGAATCTATCCGTCACAGAAGAAATACTTTGAAGAAGCCTACCGGACCGGGGACCATGGCTGGCCGGTTGAAGGACCCTCAGAACCTGTCGTCCGGTTTTTAAAACAATTTAAAAAAGAGAAAAAAACAGGCCGCGTCCTGGATCTGGGATGCGGGGAAGGGAGACACGCCGCCCTTTTTGCGAGTGCCGGCTATCAGACTATCGGCCTGGATTACCAGGCCCAGGCCCTCGCGCGCGCAAGCCGTTTATGCCAAAAGAGCCGCTCTCGTCTTCATTGGATCCAAGGAGATCTCTTCCGTCTCCCCCTTACTCCAAACAGCTTTGACCTCTTGATCGACTACGGCTGTTTTCATCACGTTCGTAAAGGGGATACGGCATTCTATCTCAAAACCGTCCTCTCCCTCCTGAAACCCGGCGGGTACTTTCTCCTCTCCTGTTTTTCCATCCGATTTAAACATCACCCGAATGAAAAAAGGAAAAGGGACTGGCTGGTTCACAAAGGGCACTATGACCGCTTCTTCAAAAAAGGCAGCTTTCGATCGATCTTTGGAAAGTCGTTCAGACAGCTCCACATCGAAGAAGAACAACAGGCGCTTTATGCTTTTTTCCACGTCTGGATGCAGAAAAAATGAACGCCTCCGTACTCGAAAGAGCAAAGGTACAATAAATGGCCAACATTGCTTTTGTGAATGGAAAGTGGTCTCCCCTTTCCGCTGCGACAATCTCTATTGAAGACCGCGGTTTCCAGTTTGGAGATGGGGTCTATGAGGTCATTCGGACCTATCACAAGCAACCCTTCCGCGTTGAGGCCCATCTCGCTCGCCTCAAGATCAGTGCAGATGCAATCGGGATCGCCATCCCATATTCATTCAGTGAGATGGAAAAAATCATCCGGTCCGGATGTCAAAAAACCCAGTTCAGCGAGACGCAGGTCTATATTCAGATCACCCGGGGTATGGCCCCGCGAAACCATCGCTTTCCGAAGCGAGTAAGACCCACCGTCGTCATGACCTTTCGGAAATGCAAGACTCCATCCCACAAGATGCGGCGCGATGGAGTCTCTATTGTCACCGTGACGGACACCCGATGGGCCCGCTGCTATGTGAAGTCCCTGAACCTGCTCCCCAACGTCCTGGCACGGGAACGCGCATTGAAGTCGGATGCCATGGAAGCCATTTTTGTTCGTGAGGGGAAGGTCATGGAGGGCGCGGGGAGCAATCTCTTTGCAGTCTTTGGACGAAGCGTGATCACTCCTCCCGATGGCCTCCACATCCTCTCCGGAATTACAAAGAGCATGGTGATTCAACTCGTGAAGAAGCAAGGACTCCGCATGCAGGAGAAAACCTTAACGCTTCGCCGTCTCGCGACCGCCGATGAAATATTCCTGTCAGGAACCACAATCGAAGTCCTGCCGGTCACCCGGCTCGACGGAAAAATCGTCGAGTCAGGCCAACCAGGACGGATCACCAAGATTTTGTATGAGGCCTTCCAGGAAGAAATCCTTCGCGTCTAACAGGTGATTTAAAACCCAATACACAAATAGGAGAAAAGAGGGGGTGCTGGATCGTTACACTACCCTTTTCACATCTGGTCACGAAGCCTCTGAATCTGAAGCTCCACCGCATGGATCTGTTGGGACGCACCGGTTTTTCTAAAAAGCGCCATCGCGCTTTCCATGTGGCGAACAGCCTCAGCCAAATCCCCCTTCTTCTCATAGATGGTCCCGATGGTCCCTTCCGTATGGGCCATTCCGTTTGTATCCCCCAGAACCTCCCGGATCTCAAGCGCCTCCCCGGCCCTTCCCAACGCCTTTTGAAACGCGCCTTGTTCCCGGTAAATTAAGGCTAGGTTGATGAGGGCTTTGGCCTGAGAGAGACGATCACCCAGGCGTTTATAGATGTCCAGGGCTCTTGACTGGGACCTCAAGGCGGGATCAAAGCGTTTTTGATCCTTACCTATCACGCTGAGGCCGTCCAGGGAGAGGGCTTCCCCAAGCGGGTCATCGAGCTTCCGGTAGAGAACGAGCGCCTTGCTGTGATATTTCTGTGCGATATCGAGGGTGTGGTCGAGAATGTAGAGATTGGCCAGCAGAGTCAACTGACGCGCCTCCAGCCAGGGGATCGGAATGGTCTCCGCGATTTCCAGGGCCTCAATATGGGCGGCAGCGCCCTTTATTCTATCGCCTGTCTGATAGTACAAGTCACCCAGAAGGGAAAGGGCCGTGCCTTGTCCCAGCCAATTGTCGGTTGTACGGTCAATTTCCAGAGCACGCGTCAACCAGTCGATGGCTTGTTCCCACGCGCCTTTTGTTGATAGAACGAGACCAAAGTTTGCCATGGCCGCCGCTTTTTCACCGGAGTTCTTTGCGCGGCGGTAGGCCTGTTGATAGGCCGCCACGGCCCCTTCTTTTTTTCCAAGAAAAAAAAGACTGTTCCCGTAGACAAGGAAAATAGCAGCGCTTCTTTCCTCTTCGGGGAAAGCCCGGATCTCCTCAACAACCCCTTTAAACCTGTTTCTATCGTATAACTTGAAAAGAGAGGAGAGGGGAGAAACATCCCTTTTTTTCTCACTGGCAAGACGAAGTTTAAGCTTGAGGGCAGCGATCCTCAGACGGACAAGTTCCGTCTGAGGATCAGGACTTGATTCTTCAAACCGTTCCGCCGCAAAGGTTGCAGCAGAGGAAGGTTGCACCCAAAACACGCCGACAACAAGAAAAAAACCTGCAAGGAGGCCGATAAAAAAATTAAACTTAGTTCCTGATCTCTTCATTTTGAGGAAAGGGGGGGGGCAAGCAGGCGGCGACAAGGTAAACATTGCAGACCGTTCTTACGAGGCCTTGTAATCAATCCAGGGTTCTCGCTCGGCCAAGTAGCGGTCATCACGAAAATTGACCCGGGAGCGAAGCTCGGTGAATCCTTTCTTTTGAAGTTTCCTGATAATATCCTCCAGGACCTCTTCGACAGTGGGATACTCGCTTGACTGGACTTTCAGACCTTCATAGCCGAAACGCCCCGTATAGCCGTTCTCATCAACTTCAACGGTCACATTCCGGCTATACATCCTTAATAATGGATCAAAACCTTCCAAATGGTGAATCTCATAGACCATGCCGAGCCGCTCCCCCTCAGATTCGCCCGATTATAACGAATCCGTTTCCTCCAATCAAGATGTAAATTTATCCAGGTAAAGCTCAGAATTTGATCTCAAGCTGGACCAACAACTCATTATTGTCGACATCCGGGCCGCCCGTCTTCTCATCATTGAAATAGTATTCCGTTTTAACCTTGACTCCTTTGACGATACTGGCAATGAGCGCCACTGTAGTCGCCTGACGATCCCAGGTGCGTGAATCGGTCGGATTCTTTGTCAGATCGACATTGTAGTCTTCATAACGGAGGAGAAATACTACAGCAGTGAGCCGATTGTATCCAAGGGAATATTTGTAGGAAGGCTGGACATACCAGCCGTCTCGATCCATCGCCCCGTCTTTTCCCTTGATGTATTGACCGAAGAAGGCAAAATCCCTTAAGCGATAGTCCAGATTGAGTCCGACCCTCTCTTGACGATTCTGAAGATCTCCCGTCGGATAACTCGTAATCCCCTGCAAGTAGGTGATATCGCCGTCACTCAGCCTGGACCGATAGTAGAAAGGAAGAAGATTAATCGTGTGTCCTTCTTTGAAGGCATGGTCGATTCCCACCCCGAATCCGACCTGTTTGTTGCTGTTCTTTTCCTCATTGTCGTCGTCATCCGTCACGATCGGGAAGACCTCATCTTCTGAGATCCGGCGGTCCTTCAGCCGCCTCCCGTTGGTGATAGAAAATCGCCAATAGAATTCTTTGCCCTCTCCTCCAAAAAAAAGGCCGAGGTCTTCATCCTGCCAGAAGGCATGGCCGACAATTGGATAGGACTCTGTTTTCCGACCCGGCTTCATGAAAAGATCGTCCAGGCCAATTGTTACCCAGGAATTAAACGGAAGCCCGGGGATCTTTACCCAGGCCTCATCCAGCTTTATTTTTCCATTTGTGCCGACTTCGAGGTCGGCCTTCAAGAGAATCCCCGCCTCCAGATGAATGCGCGGGGTGATAACGAACTTATCAATCGACATTCTCGGAAAGGGATTGGGTTCTTGCTTATCGACAAGGATTCTGCCGTCGGCCTCCGAATCAACGATCTCCAGTTCGAACTCCCCGCCGATCTCGATCTCAAGGCCTCGAAGTGAAAACCTCAACCCGGGATCATCCGCAATCGCTCCCGGAACGTATGCAAGACAGAAGAGGGTGCAAAAGGTAAAAAAAAGAACAAACCCGGCTTTTCTTTTTTTGAATAAAAGTGACCAATATTCCACATGACTCCTTCCAAATAAGATCATTGACGACCCGGGAGTGATCCCGCCCTTTCATCTCTTTCCTCTTTCGCACCACGGGGTGACCCGGTTCTTTCATCCCTCTCCTCTTCCTCTTCCAATTCCTCCTCTCCAAATCGCTCACGTTCCTCTTTCATCGCAAGTTCTTCGTCAAGGGTTAAGAGAAAGTCAACGAGCTTTTCCAAGGCACCAACCGTAAATTTCTTGGGATAGTCCGTCGGCATCCCATCCGAAAAACCCTCTACCACAAAAGCGCCGGGATGCATAATCGACTCCAGTACATACTCTTTCGGAGTGGTCGCCTTCGCCTTCCCGGCGCGTACCGCCTCCTGATATTCTGGAGACGCGATCCGTTTTTGGGCAGTGGTTTTTAATATCAGCAAGGGCCCAATCACACCTATTCTGGCAATCGAGACGCTCGGAATCTTATGACAGACAAAACAACCCATTTTTTCGATCATCACATCTGGCGTGTCCATCACCAGTGCGGTCCTTTTAAGCGCCTCCTCATTCCCGGGAAAACCGGCGGGTTCTTCCTCCGGTGGAGGGAGCGCCTTTCCGAAGTAGTGCTCCCAATCCTGCTTTGCCGTCACTTGAGTATAATCTCCCGGGGTGTCCTTTTCCTGAAGGTAGGCCACAACAGAAACAATCTCATAATCGCTTAATGCCATAGGCGGGTTGGTAATAATCGGCATGGGACTTTTCATACCGACGGCCCCTTTTTCACCCAGACCCTCCGGCATATAGCAGCTTGGACAGTAGAGTGATTCGATAAGATACTCTCCTCCAGACACGGCATGAGGCCTTATCCCGGTCTTTGGCTCTCCAGAATCGGCATATTCCCGGACGAAGGACCGATACCGATCCTCTTTCGGTCGTTGATGAGATCTCGCTTCTACATTTCTTAAATCGGGGCATCGGTCCGTTTTCTGGTTTGCGACAAACAGATGACAGAAGGCGCACTGTCCCTTCCCGACCGGAAGCCTCCCAGATGAATTCAAGACCGGCTGATCTGTTCCGAAAATGATATTTTTGCCGAAGCGCACCAGAGATTCCGGAGAAAAGTGCTCCTCCACTTCCTCCGCCGGCAAAGGCGGATCATCCTTCGGGGTGCAAGCCGAAAACAGGAAAAAGAGGACCAGAAAGACCCCCCACTTCATGGAAACTTTTCGAGACATACCCCTCACTTTCATGTAACGATTATGCACTCCCATCCTTTCCCTCTGATTGCTGCGTTCGGTAGCGTTTCGTTGGCAAAATATCCTCTCAGTGCCACAGACGCTATGGCTCCATGCTCCTCACGCCTTGCCCTGAAAGAATGGGTCTCGCGAAGCCAAATCAAAACATGCTAAATCGTTACCGTTATTTTGCATTTTATGGGCTTGGTAAATACGCTGTTTCGTGAAATAAATCAAGATTATGGACAAAACAGCGGATATCTTATAGAATTAAATGTATGCTTTTGCTTAGGAGTCTGCCAGCCCTTCTCCTTTAGGAATTAAGGCCCATCTGGTCAAGGCAACCTTTCGTTAAGGGGGATCTCTGAACATCATGAAAACAACCTCAGCCGGGATTACGGATGTGGGATGTGTCCGTCTCTCCAACGAAGACAGCCTTGGCTTATTCCCTGAATTCAACCTCTATGTCGTCGCGGACGGGATGGGAGGGCACGCCGCCGGTGAAATCGCAAGTAACATGGCCACTGCTGAGATGAAAGCGTTTTTCACAAATCAGCAGGGAAGTGCCCACAACATGAATGACGCGTCGACCAAGCCCTCAAGAGAAGCCCTCATGTCCCAGGCCATCTCCAGTGCGAACCAGTCCATTTACAAGGCTGCCTCACAGGATAGCTCTTGTAAAGGAATGGGAACAACCATAGTCGCACTTCTGGCCGACCCGACTGAATTGATTATTGGTTTTGTCGGAGACAGTCGCGTCTATCTCCAGAACAAAGGTCGGATTGAGCAGCTCACACAGGACCATTCACTTGTAAATCACTATGTTCAACAAGGCCTCCTCTCGCCTGAAGCAGCAGAAACCCATCCGCTCAAACATGTCCTGAGCCGCGCCCTCGGAACCAATGCGGAGGTTAAGGTCGAAACCCTCCGGCGGGTTCCTGAGCCCGGAGACCTCTTTATCCTTTGCTCGGATGGGCTGAGCAATAAATTGACGCCGCAGGATATCCATACAATCTTAACGGAAGCTGCAGATGACCTGAAAAAGGGAGGGATGGCACTCGTTGAACGCGCAAAAAAAAATGGAGGGGAAGACAACATTACCGCCATCCTCCTCCGTTACGCCTGATGAGAAAATGGGCCAACCGGGACTAAGGAGTCCCTAACAGTTTTTCGACATACTTTCCGATGAGATCGCTCTCCAGGTTCACAGAGGTGCCCACGCCCTTTTTTCCCAGGGTCGTGACTCTTGCCGTATGAGGAATCATTGAAACCGTCAATGTGCGCTCGGTCAAACCATTGACCGTCATGCTGACGCCATCAATGGTAATCGACCCTTTCTGGATTGTATGCCTTAGAATTTCAGCGGGGGCTTCAACCGACAGGATCACTGCATTTTCCTCATCTCTTTTCGCACAAATAAGACCGATCCCATCGATATGGCCGGAAACCAGATGACCGTTCAAGCGATCGCTTAATCTCATTGCCCGTTCCAGGTTGACGGCCTCTCCGGCCTTCAAGGCTCCCAGATTGGTGACACGAGCGGTTTCCGGAGAAATATCGACTGCAAAATGGTCCGGCTGAATATCAAGTGCCGTCAGGCAAGCCCCGTTCACGGCAATGCTCTCTCCTTCCGAGAGTCCTTCCGTCACTTTCGCCGCGCTAATGATCATTCGGATCGCCTGACCGCTTCGGGTAAGCTGATGGACTGACCCCATTTCTTCTATGATTCCTGAAAACACGGTCTCTCTTCGCTCCTTGTCTCGCTCAAAAATTGTCTCCGGCCAATCACGCATGTTATTTTGGGACAGACCCTAAGGGGACGACTCCGTTTCAGACAAGTCAATCGTGAGCCCGGCGGTATAGTAGGCCCCGCGGTCTTTACGGCGTTTTGCCTCATTCAGCAAAAAATGGATATCCTCTGAGAGCATCCCCTCAAAACGCTTCTTCCCATTGCTGATCACAACGACCGGTTTTGAGAAATCAATGAGGTGTCTGTTAAAAAAAAGGGTATAGCGGTGCACGCGATTGCTTTGTACCTCAACACGATTGTTTTCCACATGGGCGGTCAGGGTCGAGAATAACCCTTTCCGGACCAGTTCCACCTCTGCGTTCGTTAAGATCGACTCTTGAACATCGGCAACCTTTCCAATCGTCTCATCGATCTCTGTCCAGTAGAAGGGTTCCAGATGAACACGATCCCGAACAGAAACAACGTGTTTGGGATAGGGATTTCGAAGCTGTTTCTGGAACCAGGTCACGAGGGCAGGAAGTTCTTCGCGCGGGAAGAAGTGCCCTCCGGCAACCGGATGCTCCCGGTCATGCTCCCGATAGATATAAGAAATCTTCTCTTTTTTCAGGTAGTTGCTGACATCTCTTGAAAGAGCGACCGGCATGACCTGATCCTTCGAACCATGAATGATATAGATACCGGTTGAAATCAGGTTCTTTAGAAAAGGAAAGATTTCCTCCGGAATGCCACCCGCCATCGGAGAAATGGCTGAAAACCGGGAGGCATTAAAGATACCGATCAGATAGGTCCCGATCGCTCCGTTGGACATACCGGTCAGAGAAATCCGGTTTGGATCCACATGATATTTTGCCTGGACGGCATTCATCACAGCCAGAACAAGTTTCTCTCCCAGCGGCGACCACCAGGGACCCATCTGAAGGGTCGGACAAACAAGAATGGATTTCTCCCCCAGCCGCGTCTTCCAGCGGTCCAGGTAGGAATCTCCCATAAAACCGGCACCATGCAGGCAGACGATCAGGGGGTAGGCCTGCGCCGGGTCATAATTCTCCGGAACATAGAGGGCATAGCCCATTTTCCTCCCGCCAATGCGGACCGAACGGTGAAGTGAGCCCACTGCGGGATCAGGTGGATACAGCACCCCATTTTCAATCAAGTTCTCCAGTTTTTCAACCGTGACCCCTTCCGTCTCCTTGATCTCTTTCAACAGACGGTCAGACTGTTGCGCATCCTGAGAGAGCATAAACTGCTGCACCAGCAGATTCATATGCTCGTCCTGATGGACCGCGTCCGACCGCCCGGCCTCTCCGGCATAAAGCAATGATCCAGACAACAGACCCCAGATCATAACCACCCCAAAAACGGCCAAAAACATCCTTCTGATTTTTGCCACTGAATGACTCAACGAATGCCTCAACTTTTCCCTCCCGGGCCCTGTTCCTGCGGTCGCAGCCCTTTTTTAATATCAGCTTCTATCCTTAGATCCTCTCCTACCCGGCCTATCTTAAAATGATCCAGTTCGATCGCGTCAGAGAGGCGCGGGATGGACCGTCCGGAAACCACGGCTCCGGCATCCCCTCCGCACAATAGTTTGGGTGCAACATAGAAGACAAGCCGATCAACCTCTCCAGAACGAAGGGCAATCCCGTTGACTCGGCCTCCTCCCTCGACAAGAACACTCGTGATCCCCCTTTTCCCCAGGGCCTTCAAGATCAACTTGAAGGGAATCTCTCCCTTTTTTAAAGGAAGGGAGAGAATACCAACTCCCATCGCTCTGAGTTTATCCACCTTTTTCACCGGGGCAGCGGATGTGGTCAACAAAAGTGTTTCGGCCTCCTTGAGAGAAGTCAGCACCCTGGATTTCAAGGGCGTTTTTAAAGAAGGGTCAATCACAACGCGCAAGGGATTCCTGGCACGCTGAGCATGCACGGTCAACATCGGGTCATCTGCCAGAAGCGTTCCGACCCCAATCATCACCGCATCCACACCTGCTCTGAGGCGATGCACTTCCTTCCGTGCCGCCTCACCCGTAATCCAACGCGACTCTCCTTTTCCCGTCGCAATCCGCCCATCAAGCGTCATCGCCGCTTTTAGGATGACCAGCGGTTTTTGCGTGGTCATGTACTTGATAAAAGCCGCATTGAGCCGCTCGGCCTCTAGGCGCATCAGGCCTTCGCTGACTTCAATACCGGATTCACGAAGGGTCAAAAAGCCCTTTCCAAGGACAAGGGGATTGGGATCGGACATTGAGGCCACCACCCTCCGAACACCGCTCTGAATAATTGCCTTGGTACAAGGCGGAGTCCTTTTTTGGGTATGACAGCAGGGCTCCAGATTGGTATAGAGCGTCGCGCCTAAGGAATGCCTCCCCGCCTGGGCCAGCGCCAGAACCTCGGCATGCGGCTTCCCCGGACCCGCATGGACCCCTTTTCCGACAACGACACCTTTCAGCACAAGAACCGCGCCAACCATCGGATTCGGAGAGGCCTTTCCATAGCCCCGCCGCGCGAGGCCTAGAGCCTGTTTGATATAGACAAGATCCTGCCTCTGTAACATATATATCACTATATAAACGGGGGGCAGGGATGTCAATCTCCTAAAGTGTCACTCCATCGAAATTGACCCCATCCGCGAACCCATGTTACTATATGTTCTCGGATCATAAAGTAAGTGGGACACGGGGCAATCATCACCCGTACACGCCAATTACGGCACGTATCTGTCCAAAGGGGAAGGAGATCTTCAGACATGATTCAGGTCACTGACATCGCAAGAAAGAGAATCGACACCCTGGTAAAAGATCAGGCGACCCAATTCCAGAAAAAGATCAAAGGGGTACGGCTGACGACAAAAGGGATTCTTCCGAACGTGGAATATGCCCTCTCTTTTGTCGAAGAAGGGAAGGAAGAGGCCGGAGACGTCTCGGTCGATGCCGCAGGCATCCAGATCTATATGGAATCGAAGAATGCCTCCTTCCTCGAGGATGTAAAGGTAGATTTCATCAATAATCTGGATAAGACCGGGTTCAAGGTAGACAACCCCAAGGTTGTTATGCCTGAAACAACCCTTCCGGATACCCCGGCGAATCTTACTTCTCCCGAAGCCAAAGCAGTCCAGAAGGTACTCGACGAGGAGATCAATCCTGCCATCGCCTCCCATGGCGGAATGATCAGCCTGGTCGACGTCAAAGAGAACATTGCCTATATCCAGCTCGGCGGCGGCTGCCAGGGATGCGGCATGGCCGATGTCACTTTAAAACAAGGCGTGGTCGTTGCCATCAAGAAGGCCATCCCGGAAATCCAGGAAGTTCTGGACGTTACTGATCACGCAGGGGGGGAAAACCCCTACTTCACACCGGGGAAATAGCCCGCGACCGGAAAATGCCCTTCAGGAAGGTAATGGACCGTCTCCTCCTCCTCATTCCGAGCCGTTCCTATCGGGCGGCGGACTTCCTGAAGGCCGCCGCAGAGATCGGTGTCGAAATCATTACGGCTTGTGACAAACGACAAACCCTGGAAGGGATCGTCCCCGGAAGAATGCTCACCCTCGACTTTCCTGACCTGGAACGATCCCTCGAAAAGGCAGTCCTTTTTTCTAAAAAATACCCCTTTCAGGCGGTCGTCTCCGCCGATGAGGATGCGACTGTTCTGGCCTCCATGATTTCAGGCGCGCTTTCTCTCCCGCACAATCCTATTGCTGCAACCGCGATGGCAAAAGACAAGGAAGCGCTCCGAAAATGCCTCCTGTCCCACAACGTCCCCACACCCTCTTTTCAGATCTATTCTATTGAAACAGATCCGGAAGAACTCGCGCCTGAGATCGATTTTCCGCTGGTCTTGAAACCCACTTTTCTCTCTGCCAGCCGGGGAGTGATCCGGGCAGATAATCGAAAAGAACTGATCCAGGCCTTCCTCTTTCTCAAAAAGTTTTTAAAAGACCCGCAAGTCAAAAAACAAGGGGGCGCGGCCGCAGAAAAGATCCTGATCGAAGAATATATTCCCGGTGTAGAAGTCGCCCTGGAGGGTTTGCTCCGGAATAAGCAACTCTCCTGCCTGGCCCTCTTCGACAAACCCGATCCCCTGACCGGTCCTTTTTTTGAGGAGACGATCTACATTACCCCCTCCCGCCTCCCGCCTGAGATTCAGGAAGAGATTATCGCCTGTACTCAAAAAGGATGCAAAGCGCTTGGCCTGAGTGAGGGGCCGATTCATGCAGAGATCCGTGTGAACGACAAAGGCCCCGCAATTATCGAAATCGCCGCCCGATCCATCGGAGGACTCTGTTCCCGGACACTGCGCTTCGGCACAGGGCTTTCCTTGGAAGAGATCATCCTCCGACAGGCCTTGCTTATGCCGATTCAGTCCCTCAAACGCCGGGAAGTGGCCACAGGCGTGATGATGATCCCCGTTCCGAAAGCCGGGGTTCTAAAAGAGGTTTACGGACTTGAGGCGGCAAAGAAGGTTCAGGGTATCGAAGAAATCACGATCACCCTTCTCCTGGGACAAAACGTCATCCCCCTGCCCGAAGGAAGAAGCTATTTGGGCTTCATCTTTGCTTTGGGGGAAACGCCGAACCAGGTCGAAGCCGCCTTGCGCGAAGCGCATCAGAAGTTACAGTTTGATATTATGTCCCCTTCTCAGGCCTTGCCTTGAGAAAGGATTGCCCCTATAATCCGACGAAAATATAACATTAAACAGGAGGAACATCATGGAGCTTTACGAACGTACAAAAACAGAAACAGATGTTCAGGATGACCCGGCGGCAAAGGCCCTTCTGCGGCAGGCCTTTGAGAAGACCTCCCGTTGGGGAGATGATTTCCCCGGATTTAGCGCAGACCTGATCGTCAATGATAATGGGACCGAATATAAGGGCAAGGTCAAAATAAAATCACCGAAAGAGGTCGAGGTCAGCCTTGAGGTCCCTTCCGATAAAGAGGACCTTGAAAAGTGGGCCAAAAACCAGATCGGGATGATGGCGGTGCATCGCGCCTCGCGCTCTTTTGAAGAGTCCGATGGAAGATATACCCTGACCTTTGCGGAAGAAGACACGCACCCCCTTGGACGTCAGATTATTATTCACGGCGATGGGATGAACTCACGCTACCGGATCAAGAATGACCGGATTCAGCAGATCCAGCGAAAAATGAAGCATGTTCAATTTACGATTAATATCCAGGAAGCCATGGAGACAAAAGACGGAAAATCTCTCACGACCCAGTATGCCGTCTATTATTTCTCAGGTGACGGAAAGCTCACCGATACGGAATGCTTCACCGACCGGCCCTTTGAGCTGGGCGGGGCCTATCTTCCCGGAACCCGACGGATCATTTCATGCGATGAAGGAGAGGTGGTCGTCCGATTCCTGGAATTCAAGAACCACCAGTTGTTATAAAACAAAAGAACCCCGCCCTGACCAGGCGGGGTTTTACAAACAAATAGGAGGTTCGGTCGGGTTAAACGGTTGTAAGGGGTGTTAATCGGAGGAAGACGCATGAGGATTCGAGCACCACAGCAACGCAGCCATGGAGGCTTAGACGGGTGTGCCGGATCGTTACGAAGAGGCTTGTTCTGATTCGTTAATCATCGCCGTGAGTTCTTTTGTATAGGTCCACTCATCGGGAGTATTTCCCTCCCTCACAGATTTAAAATAGAGGTTTCCCCAAAGGCCCCCAATCCGGTGAACCGCCTCGTGGTGAGTCAGCCCTTGTTTGAGGAGGGCTTGTAATGCCAG